>CAZKTB010000013.1:18231-20874 GCA_964555485.1 uncultured Thiopseudomonas sp.
ACAACCGCGAAGCCCACAGCGCCCGCTACGATACCGAGAAAACCGCCGAGCTGTTCTTCGATATCGTCAACCGCTGGAAATCCATGGGCGGCTGGAACGACTTCTGACTTGTTGCCTGATACAAAAATGCCCGCATATTTGCGGGCATTTTTATTGAAGGTTCATAATGCGACTGAAAAGCTTGTATACAGCTGTGGAAACAAGACAGCACGGCTGTGCGAACATATGAGCACCTACAGCATCACCACCGCCATTAGTATCACCGTCATTCTGCGCGCAGCGAAGCGCAGTCGCAGAATCCATATCGCGCAGGGTGGCACAGTTTTCTCAGTCAGCCGTTAAACCACCCTATGAGCATCACTTGAAGCGGCGTTCAATGCCCTTGTCCACCAGGATCTTGGCGGAAATCTCCTCCACCGAGAAATGCGTGGTATTGATGAAGCCGATATTTTCCCGCGCAAACAGGTTTTCCACCTCACGCACTTCGTATTCACACTGTGCATAGCTGGAATAGCGGCTATTGGGCTTGCGCTCGTTGCGAATCGCCGCCAGACGGTCGACATCAATGGTCAGACCAAACAGCTTTTCGCGATGCTCCTGCAACGCCCTGGGCAGCTGCAGCATGTTTTCCATGTCATCCTCGGTCAGCGGATAGTTGGCCGCGCGGATGCCGTACTGCATGGCCAGATACAAGCAGGTTGGCGTCTTGCCGCAGCGGGACACCCCGACCAGGATGATGTCGGCAGAGTCGTAGTGACGGGTACGTCCGCCATCGTCGTTATCCAGTGCATAGTGCACCGCATCAATCCGCTCCATGTAGTTGCGGCTGCTGGCAATCGAGTGGGATTTGCCTACCGAATAGCTGGAACGGATATCCAGTTCCTCTTCCAGCGGCCCCAGGTAGCTGGCAAAGATATCAACCCGGAACGCATCCGCTTCCTCGAGGATTTCGCGGATTCTGGTGTTGATGATGGTATCCACAACAATCGGACGACCCTGACCCTCATCTTTCAGCGCATTGATTTCCGCAACCAGGGTGTGGGCCTTTTCTTCAGTATCCACATAAGGGCGGGTGATATAACGGAACTCCACCCCGTCGAACTGTGCCAGCAGGCTCTGGCCAAGCGTCTCGGCCGTAATGCCGGTTCCATCCGAAATAAAGAGTGCGGTACGTTTCATAGGTATAAAAAGTCCTGGGCCAAGGGCAGTTTTGGGCTAGTATAGACGCCCCTGCAATGAGCTAACATATGCAAACAGCAGGAATTCCATGCTGTTTCTTACATATTTAAAACAAAACAACAAAAACATAAAGCAGGTCGAACGGCAAGCCCGTATCGCTCAATAATGGCAAAACAGGATCCAGGTCATGACAATCATTCCTGTTTGCTCTAAAATCGGGCGCTGGCCAAAAGGCCTTTGCAAATAAACGTGGAGAGATCACCTTGGTTGAATACGTAGTTTCCCTCGACAAGCTCGGCAATCACGACGTCGAGCGGGTGGGTGGCAAGAACGCCTCCCTTGGCGAAATGATCAGCAATCTGGCTGGAGCAGGCGTTAGCGTGCCGGGTGGTTTTGCCACAACTTCGCAGGCCTATCGCGACTTCATTGACCACAACAACCTCAACGAGCGCATTCATCAGCTGCTCGACACCCTGGATGTTGACGACGTCAATGCGCTGACCCAGGCCGGTGCCCAGATCCGTCAGTGGGTCATGGAGGGCGAATTCCCCGCCCAGCTGGACGCCGATATCCGTACCGCCTTTGCCGAAATGGCCCAGGGCAATGACAACATGGCGGTTGCCGTACGCTCTTCCGCTACCGCCGAAGACCTGCCGGACGCATCCTTTGCCGGCCAGCAGGAAACCTTCCTGAACATTCGTGGCGTTGATAACGTAATCATTGCCGCCAAAGAGGTGTTCGCTTCCCTCTTCAACGACCGCGCCATTGCCTATCGCGTTCACCAGGGCTTTGACCACCGCCAGGTGGCCCTGTCTGCCGGTGTCCAGCGCATGGTGCGTTCCGAAACCGCCGCTGCCGGCGTGATGTTCACCCTGGATACCGAATCCGGTTTCCGTGACGTGGTTTTCATCACCGGCTCCTACGGCCTGGGTGAAACCGTGGTCCAGGGTGCAGTCAACCCGGACGAGTTTTACGTACACAAGCCAACTCTTGAAGCCGGCCGCCCTGCCGTACTGCGCCGCAATCTGGGCAGCAAGGCGATCAAGATGATTTACGGTGCCGAAGCCACCGCCGGCAAGTCCGTCGAGACTGTCGATGTGGATCCGGTCGAGCGCGAGCGCTTCTGTATCTCTGACGCTGAAGTGACCGAGCTGGCCAAGCAGGCCATGATCATCGAAAAACACTATGGCTGCCCGATGGATATCGAGTGGGCCAAGGACGGTGACGACGGCAAGCTGTACATCGTGCAGGCCCGTCCGGAAACCGTTAAGAGCCGTGCCAACGCCAACGTCATGGAGCGCTACCAGCTGCATGAAACCGGCAAGGTACTGGTTGAAGGCCGTGCCATCGGCCAGCGTATCGGTTCCGGCCCGGTCCGCGTGATCAACGACATCGCCCACATGGACAAGGTCCAGCCCGGCGACGTACTGGTATCCGACATGACCGACCCCGACTGGGAGCCGG
>CAZKTB010000014.1:0-13236 GCA_964555485.1 uncultured Thiopseudomonas sp.
ACACCATCATGCCGGGCTTCACCCACCTGCAGACCGCCCAGCCGGTGACCTTCGGTCATCATCTGCTGGCCTGGTTCGAGATGCTCAGCCGCGACCATGAGCGTCTGGTCGATTGCCGCAAGCGCACCAACCGCATGCCGCTGGGTAGCGCCGCACTGGCCGGTACCACCTATCCGATTGATCGCAGCATCACTTGCGAGCTGCTGGGTTTCGAGGCCATTTCCGGCAACTCGCTGGATGGCGTATCCGACCGCGACTTCGCCATCGAATTCTGTGCTGCCGCCAGCCTGGCGATGATGCACCTGTCCCGCTTCTCCGAGGAGCTGGTGATGTGGGCTTCCGCACAGTTCAACTTCATCAATCTGCCGGACCGTTTCTGTACCGGCAGCTCGATCATGCCGCAGAAGAAGAACCCTGACGTGCCCGAGCTGATCCGCGGCAAGTCCGGCCGAGTGTTCGGTTCGCTGACCGGCCTGTTGACCCTGATGAAAAGCCAGCCGCTGGCCTACAACAAGGACAACCAGGAAGACAAGGAGCCGCTGTTCGACGCCGCCGATACCCTGCGCGACAGCCTGCGTGCCTTTGCCGACATGGTGCCGGCCATCGAGCCGCGCCGCGAGGTGATGCGCGAAGCGGCGCGCCGCGGTTTCTCCACTGCCACTGACCTGGCCGACTACCTGGTGGGCAAGGGCATTCCGTTCCGTACCTGTCACGACATTGTTGGCCGGGCAGTTGGCTATGGCGTGGAACAGGGCAAGGACCTGGCCGAGATGAGCCTTGAAGAGCTGCACCAGTTCAGCGACCAGATCGGTGATGATGTCTATCATGTACTGACCCTGGAGGGCTCGGTCAATGCCCGTAACCATCTGGGCGGTACCGCGCCGGCACAGGTACGCGAAGCCGTTGTGCGTGGCCGCGAGCTGCTGAAGTCCCGCTGATCCGGCCCATAGGCACTGCCCGGGAAACTTCGGGCAGTGACGCTGCCGACAGCAGTCTTGCCGCAACAGGCAAAACAAGTGCAGGATATCGAGGAAGCAAATTTGAACATTGCAGACGAAGAAGATGAAGTCCGGCAGCAACTGGCCGAAGCCGTCGAGAATCAGCTGCAGGCTGGCGAGCCGGCCTTTGTGCAGGCAGTGCTCAACAAGCTGACTCTGGTCGGGATTGAGCGCGAAGAGTCGATAGAGATGATGGCCTATGTGCTGGCCACCGAGATTCGCCAGAGCTTCGAACAGGAGCGTGGCTTTGATGCCGGCAACTATGAAAGAATGCTGCGGGAGCTGCCCGAGCTGCCCGAGCTGCCCGAGCTGCCGGCAGAAGATGCATGAATAATCCCCTTATCAGGCAACAGTGAGGAAACGATCATGGCCCTGACCCAGGAAGTGTTGGAAGAGTTGCAACTGCTGAGTCTGTTTCCGATAAACAGTCTGCAGGAAGGTCTGAAAATTCATAGTGATGCGGCTCCGGTGCGCATCGAGGCGGCGCAAAGGCTGTTTGCCAAGGGCCTGATCACCCAGCATGACGGTGGTTATCTGACCCAGCTGGGCCAGGAAGCTGCGCAGCAGCTGTCGTCATTGGAAACCATACTGGCTGCAGGATAACCCCGGACAGGTAACGCTAGCGCAGTTTTTCGGCAACCTGGAACAAGATGCGTATGTGATTGCTGCATCAGGCCATCCGCCTGGAGCGGCTATGAGCTTGTTCCTCCCGGACCGCAAGCCGGGTCTGCCAGAATGGCTGGCGATGGCACGCTTGCTGAAGGCAAAAGCCGAGTCTGAACAGCGCCTCAATCAGGCGCTGTTTGCATTGAAATGATGCGAATGGCATGCGCCGTGGCTGCTTCGTGCGCAGAGGTTACAGATCGGGAAACTCGATTGCCTCACCAGCCTGCTGCTGACACAGGGATGCCAGCCATTGGCCAAGGCTGCGCTGTTCATTGGTGCACAGCCAGCGTTGGCTGTCGGCATCATAGTCGAAGTGGAAGCCGCCCTGGCGGGCTGCTACCCAGAGCTGCTTTACCGGCTCCTGGCGGCTGAGGATGATATGGCTGCCATCGGCAAACACCAGTGTCAGGATGCCGCCACTGTTTTCTATATCAAGATCCAGCTCGCTTTCGTCAAGAATGTCCTCGATTTGTTGCTGGACTTCGTCGATCAGGTCGTGAAACGCGCTACTGCTCAGGGACATGGAGTGTTCCTCGGGAAAGTGGTGGGCATGCCGGCTGCCGGTATGCGGATCTGGCATGAAAGCCCTGCGGACAACTACCGGCCGGCAAGGTATACTTTGGCAATTTACCCCAAGAGTAAAGGAAATTCCAAATGAAGCGCCGCATTCTGCCCCTGATTGGCTTGATGTTTTTGCTGGGTCTGACCAGTGCCTGTGGCCAGAAAGGGCCGCTGTATCACCCGGATGACGAACAGGCTGTCAAGGAGCGCAGCAAGGACAGGTTCGAGCTGTGATCACCGGTATGACTGATTTTCCTTTGCGTGATGGCCGGCTGTTTGCCGAAGGCGTGGCGCTGGAGCAGGTTGCCGAACAATACGGAACGCCCACCTACGTCTATTCCCGTGCCCATCTTGAACGCCAGTACCTGGATTATGCCGATGCCCTGCAGGGTGTCGATCACCTGGTCTGCTTTGCCGTCAAGGCCAACTCCAACCTGGCCGTGCTGAATGTGCTGGCCCGTCTTGGTGCCGGTTTCGACATCGTTTCCGGCGGCGAGCTGGAGCGGGTGCTGGCCGCTGGTGGTGATGCCGGCAAGGTGGTGTTTTCCGGTGTTGGCAAGACCCGTGCCGAGATGCAGCTGGCGTTGGAAGCGGGCGTGTACTGCTTCAACGTCGAGTCGCTCAGCGAGCTGGAACGGTTGCAAGATGTGGCGGCGAGCCTTGATGTACAGGCGCCGGTATCCTTGCGCGTGAACCCAGATGTTGATGCAGGCACCCATCCCTATATTTCCACCGGTCTGAAAGAGAACAAATTCGGCATCGCCATTGATGAGGCCGAGGATGTCTATCTGCAGGCCGCACGCATGCCCAATATCCGCATCACTGGCGCCGACTGCCATATCGGCTCGCAGCTGACCAGCCTGGAGCCCTTCATGGATGCCCTGGACCGGGTGCTGGCGCTGGTTGATCGCCTGGCGCAATGCGGCATTCATCTGGAACACCTTGATCTGGGTGGCGGACTGGGCGTGCGTTACCGTGACGAACAGCCGCCACTGGCCAGCGAGTACATGGCGCTGGTGCGCGAGCGCACGGCAGGTCTTGGCCTGAAATTGGTGTTTGAGCCGGGCCGCTATATTGCCGCCAATGCCGGAGTGCTGCTGACCCGTGTCGAGTGTCTGAAGGTCAACGAGGGCAAGTCGTTTGCCGTGGTCGATGCGGCCATGAACGACCTGATCCGCCCGGCCCTGTATGAGGCCTGGATGGACATAGTGCCGGTGGTTCCGCGCGAAGGTGCAACCCGTAATTACGATGTGGTCGGTCCGGTGTGTGAAACCGGCGACTTCCTCGGCAAGGACCGCGAACTGGTGCTGGAAGAGGGCGACCTGCTGGCAGTCTGCTCGGCGGGTGCCTACGGCTTTGTCATGGCTTCCAACTACAACACCAGGGGCCGTGCCGCCGAAGTGATGGTTGATGGCCAGAACCTGCATCTGGTGCGCCGTCGCGAGACCGTGCGTGAGCTATTCGACACTGAGCAGGTCTTGCCGGAGTAATTCCATGTTGTTGCGTTTTGGCAAGCTGCACTGCCTGGGTGACGACCTGATGCTGGTCGATACCCTGGCTCAGCATGTCCAGCTTGAGCCGGCAATGATCCAGCAGTGGTCGCGACGCATTCAGGGGGTTGGCTTCAAACGGCTGGTGACGGTGGGAATTCCGCGTGATCCGGATGCCGACTTTGACTGTCGCAGCTATGACCGTGCCGGCAACGAGGTGATCAGCAGCTTTATCGATCTCTGCTGCACTGCACGCTATCTGCATGACAAGCGCCTGACCAACCAGCCCCTGCTGCAATTGCAGACCGCTGGCGGGCGGATAGCCGTGCATGTACGTGATGATGACTGGGTATCTGCCGGTTATGCGGGGCTACCCCGGGCTACAACCTCCATTCCTGAAGGCGTGCAGCCACATTTACAGCAGCTGGCAGAACGTTATCAGCTGCAACTGGATTGGCAGGTGCATGGTAGACAGCTGTTGATCTGGGCTGATCAGGCACCACCACAACGTCTGCAACGCCTGTTGCAGCCGGTGCTGCGCAGGCTGCGAGGCTGGCAGCTGCTTTGGCTGCACAGCCAGGGCGAATCCGTCCGGGTACAGGGTTGGCAAGCTGATCTTGAGCAGGCTGGCAGTCATGATCCGGTTCGGCTGATCGCCCAGGCTGTGCAACAACGCATGCAGCAACCGGCAGTACGGGTCGAGTGGCAACAGGATTGCCTGTTGTTGGAGCTTTCACCACAACAGGACGCTGTCCAGTTGTTTGCCCGGGCCTGGCCGGCTTATGAAGGACAGATACGCATATGACTGATGAAGTACGGATTCTGGATGATGCCCTGGTAGCCGACTACCTGCGCCGGCACCCCGAGTTTTTTCTGCAGCAAGATGAGCTGCTGGCGGAATTGCGCATACCGCACTCGCGTGGCTCCTCGATTTCACTGGTGGAGCGACAACTGGCAGTGCTGCGCGAGCGCAGCCTGGACATGCATCAGCGGCTGAGCCAGCTGGTTGATGTGGCCCGTGACAATGATCGCCTGTTCGAGTTGACCCGCAAGCTGACTCTCGAACTACTGGATACCGGCAGTCTTGCCGAGCTGGTGGCGGTGCTGGAGGACAGTCTGCGCGAGCGCTTCAAGGTGCCGGCTGTCAGTTTGCTGATCTTCACTGACTATCAGCTGGATGTGGCGCGCAGCATTCCATTGTCCCGCGCCCGGCAGCAGGTGCCCGCCTTGCTGGGCGAGCAGGTGGTCAGTGGTGTGCTGCGCGATAAAGAGCTGGAATTCCTGTTTGGCGAAGAGGTTGCCGCACAGGTGAGCTCGGTAGCCGTCGCAGGTTTTGGCGATCCCTTGCCGCTGGGCATGCTGGCCCTGGGCAGTCCGGATGCGCAGAAGTACAGCCAGACGGTAGGTACGCTGTTTCTTGAGTTCATTGCCCAGGTGCTGGCGCGGGTGTTGCCGCCATTGTTGCAGGAACATTGCCGTAACAGCCTGGGTAACAGCTAGGCGTGCAGACACAGCTGGAACACTGGCTACAGGGACGTGCTGCCGGCCGCAGGCTGTCCGTACACAGTCTGGAAGCAGGGCGCAGGGATGTGGGTCAGGCACTGGCGTTCTGGCAATCTGCGGGCCTGGACAGCTGGCAGCAGGTGACGCCGGCCGATGTGCGCAACTGGCTGGCGGAGTTGCGCAAACAGAATTATGCACCGGCCAGCATCAGTCGCATGCTGTCGTCACTGCGCAGCTTTTTCCGCTATTTACAGCACGAAGGCATGCTGGTCAACAATCCGGCCCAGGGCATTCGTCCCCCACGGGGTGAAAAACGCTTGCCGAAAACTCTGGATGTTGACCGTGCCGGCCAGCTGCTTGACCAGCTGCCGGCGGAAACTCCAGAACAGTTGCGTGATCGCGCCATGCTGGAGCTGTTTTATTCATCCGGGCCGCGTCTGGCCGAGCTGGCCGGACTGGATGTGCCTGATCTGGATCTGCCGGCCGGACTGGTACGGGTGCTGGGCAAGGGTAACAAGGAGCGCATGCTGCCGGTTGGCAGTCGAGCCCGGGTGGCGTTGCAGGACTGGCTGGACGTGCGCGGGCAGCTGGCCAAAGAGCCGCTGGCGCTGTTTGTCGGCTTGCGCGGTGCGCGCATCAATCCCAGTGTGATCCGCCAGGTGCTGGCCCGTATCGGGCAAACAGAATTGGGGCAACATCTGCATCCGCACATGCTGCGCCACTCATTTGCCAGTCATATGCTGGAGTCCTCGCAGGATTTGCGTGCGGTGCAGGAGCTGCTCGGGCATGCCAACATCAGCACTACCCAGATCTATACCCATCTGGACTTTCAGCATCTGGCACAGGTTTACGATCAGGCTCACCCCAGAGCCCGACGCAAGAAATAGCCGGCCTGACTGCCCGGACAGTCTTTTGAATGGTCAGAAGGCTGCCGAAGCAGTACAATCCGGCACTTGATTTATTTGTTCATCAGGAGTCTACGGTGGCTGTTGTCTTTGTTGCCGCGTCAAAACTGCCTACCCCTTTTGCCGAGTTCACCATGCACGGTTTTCTCGATGAAGAAACCGGCAAGGAGCACGTTGCCCTTACACTGGGTGATGTTGCCGATGGTGAGCCGGTGCTTGGCCGGTTACATTCAGAGTGTCTGACAGGCGATGCGCTGTTCAGCCAGCGTTGCGATTGTGGTGCCCAGCTTGAGGCTGCCCTGCGTGCCATTGCCACGGAAGGTCGTGGTGTATTGCTGTACCTGCGCCAGGAGGGCCGCGGAATCGGCCTGCTGAACAAGATCCGTGCGTATCGCCTGCAGGATGGTGGTGCCGACACGGTCGAAGCCAACGAACAGCTGGGCTTTGCCGCCGACCTGCGTGATTACTCCATTTGCCGGCCGATGCTGGATCACCTGGGTATCCACTCCCTGCGCCTGATGACCAACAACCCGCGCAAGGTTGATGCCATGAAAAACTTTGGCGTGCTGGTCAGCGAGCGCAAGGCGCTGCGAGTGGGTGAAAACCCCTACAACAGGCTGTATCTGGCCACCAAGGCCAACAAGCTGGGCCACTGGCTGGGCCGTGAGCACCAGGACGAGCATCACGACTGATCATGCAAACAGGTTCCTTGCGTCTTCGTTCCGCCGGTCAGTGGTGGCTGGCAATACTGGTACTGGCTGTCATCCTGCTGGTACCGCTGCCGTTCAAGCCGCTGACACTGTTGCAGCATTCAGTGGCTGGCCTGGTGTTCTTCATTGGCGGATTACTGACCGTGTTTTTCAGCCGTTCGCCTTTCAATACCTTCAAAGCGATACTGGTCGAGTTCTCGGTAGCTGTGCCACAGCGTCTGCCGAAACTCTGGCAGACCTACTTCATGGTGCGACGTCGTGCCCTGCTGACAGCCATGCTGCCAGCGGCTGCCGCCTTTGTCGGCCGCCTGCTGGGACTGGAGCAGACACCGGTGCTTTTGTTGCTGATGACCAGCCTGTTGCTGGTCTGGCTGTTCCGCACGCCCAGGCAGCTGTGGCAAGGCGTGACATCAGCAAACAATTCACGTTAAACGGATAATGAGGCGCAGGATATTTCGGGCGATGACAAGCGTTGCCCGGATACTGCTGCTCTTTGGTGCAGACAGCAGCTGCCGGGCAGCCGGGTTTGCAATAGCAGACCTGTGTGCCAAACAAAAAGGATTTCCGGAGTTGATCAAATGAATTTTGTTTACAGTGCACGCAGCCGTGCCATCGAGCCCTTTCATGTCATGGCGCTGTTGCAGCGGGCCAACGAGTTGCAGACTGCCGGCCATGACGTGATTCACCTGGAAATCGGCGAGCCGGACTTCACCACCGCCGAGCCGGTGATTGCCGCCGCCCATGCCGCGCTGGATGCCGGTGCTACCGCCTATACGCCGGCACTGGGTTTGCCGCAGCTGCGCGAAGCCATTGCCGGGCTGTATCAGCAGCGCTATGGCCTGTCGATTGACCCGCAGAGGGTGGTGGTTACACCAGGTGGCTCAGGTGCCCTGTTGCTGGCCAGTGCGCTGCTGGTTGACCCCGGCAAGCACTGGCTGCTGGCTGACCCGGGCTATCCATGCAACCGCCACTTTCTGCGGGTAGTGGAGGGCGGTGCGCAGCTGGTGCCAGTGGGGCCGGAAACCCGTTACCAGCTGAATGCAGACCTGGTGGAGCGCTACTGGGATGCCGACTGCGTAGGTGCTCTGGTTGCCTCACCGGCCAACCCGACCGGTACCGTGCTGACACGAGATGAGCTGGCGGAGCTGAGCAAAACGGTGCAGGAACGTCGTGGCGTCCTGCTGGTTGACGAGATCTATCATGGCCTGACCTATGGCATGGATGCGCCCAGCGTGCTGGAAGTGGATGACAACGCCTTTGTGCTGAACAGCTTTTCCAAATACTTCGGCATGACCGGCTGGCGTCTTGGCTGGCTGGTGGCGCCGGAAAGTGCCGTGCCCGAGCTGGAGAAACTGGCGCAAAACCTGTTCATCAGTGCACCGACCGTTGCGCAGCATGCGGCGCTGGCTTGCTTCACTCCGGCGGCGCAGGAGATCTTTGAGCAGCGCCGTGCCGAGTTTGCCGCCCGCCGCGACTATCTGCTGCCGGCACTGCGTGAACTGGGTTTCAAGATAGAGGTCGAGCCGCAGGGCGCTTTTTATCTGTATGCGGACATTTCCGCCTTTGGTGGTGACTCCTTCGAGTTCTGCCGCTACTTCTTGGAAGAGCAGCATGTGGCTTTTACACCGGGCGTCGACTTTGGCCGTCACCGTGCCGCTGAGCATGTACGCTTTGCCTACACTCAGCCGGTGCCCCGTCTGCAGCAAGCGGTGGAGCGTATTGCTGCCGGCCTGACCGAATGGAAGGTCCGCCATGCTGTTTGAACCCGGTCTTGAGCAGGGCAGCCTGCTGAAACGCTACAAGCGATTTTTTGCCGATATCGAGGCAGCAGACGGCAGCCTGGTAACGGCCCATTGCCCGAATACCGGCTCGATGCTCAATTGCCAGCAAGAAGGCGCTGCCGCCTGGTTTGTACGTAACGACGACCCCAAGCGCAAACTCAAGGCCACGCTGGAAATCCTGCAGACGCCCCATGGAAGACTGGCCTGTGTCAATACCGGACGTGCCAATGCACTGGTTGAGGAAGCTTTGCAGAACGGAGTCATCAGCGAGCTGAGCGGCTTTGACAAACTGCGTCGTGAAGTACGTTACGGCGAAGAAAAAAGCCGTGCTGACTTCTGTCTGGAGTTTGGCGAGGAGCAGGTGTTTGTCGAGGTGAAAAGCGTGACCCTTGGCTTTTCTGACTCCGATATCGCAGCTTTCCCCGATGCGGTAACCGAGCGCGGCACCAAACACCTGCGCGAACTGACCCGTCTGGCTCAGGTTGGTCAGCGTACCGTGTTGCTCTATTGCGTAAATCTGACCGGCATTACCGGAGTGCGTGCGGCTGCGGAAATTGATCCTGCCTATGCAGCGGCACTCGCCGAAGCCAAGGCTGCTGGTGTCGAGGTGTTGGCTTATGGTGTTGATATCGAGCCTGCCGAGAATCGTATTGAAGTAGTGCGGAAGCTGGAGCTGGTTTGATTTAGCTATTGCAGAAGGGGTTTTGCCCGCGGTGCGGCAGGCTGGCAGAGGCACTACGCAAAGCTACGCTGCCAGTGCCGAAGCAAGCTTCGTCCCTGTTGCTGATGCTTCGCTCCGGCCTCTGCCAACCTGCGGATACACCTTGACGTTTGAGGGAGAAGGGGCCGGTTACGCCAGCCTGCTGTCGCTTGCCATAGCTTACCTCCGAGCCCCGTGTGCGGCCGAACATGCATGTGTCCGGATAAATCCGGATCTACAGATAGACTGAACTGTAGATGTTCTGTCCAAGTGCAAGCACTTGGATGCTTTGACTTAATGGGTTTTCGAGCTGCTGGTATAGCGCCATTTTGTACAGGCTTTTGTAGGAGAGGGCTTGCCCTCGACAGAAGGTGCACGTTTTCTCAGGGGCAAGCCCCTTCGCACAGAGTATTGACAGGCCATTATTCAAAGCACGAGATCGGTTTTCGGAGAGCGACAGCAGTCCGGCAAAGCCGGACCAGAATCCCTCCAACCGCACGGGGTGGTGAAGGGCGGGGAGGACCGTAGCAAAGCCTTGTCGACATGTCCGGCTTGCCGGACGTGGCGACGCGAGCTTTGCGGAGCGTCCTTCCCGCCCCAGGGTACCCAAGTGCAAGAAAATCCCCGTGAGTTTTGCGGAGCGTCCTCTCCGCCCTTGGTACCCAAGTGCTAAAAAACCCCGCGAACTTTGCGGAGTGTCCTCCCCGCCCCGGGGCACCCAAGTGCAAGAAAACCCTCGTGAGCTTTGCGGAGTGTCCTCCTCGACCATGCCACCACAAGTACAAAACCAACTACCCGGCCAACATCTTCCTGGCATGCGCCAGCGACTCGTCTGTCATCTCGATACCGCCCAGCATGCGGGCAACTTCTTCGGTGCGCTGAGCCGGTTCCAGCTCACATACGGCAGTCGAGGTGCTGTTTTTGCCGCGCTCCTTGTAGACGAACAGATGCTGATGTCCCTGGGCTGCCACCTGGGGCAGGTGAGTCACTGTAAGTACCTGACCGGTTTCGCCCAGCTGGCGCAGCAGCTGGCCGACAATCTCGGCAGTCGGGCCGCCAATACCCACGTCCACCTCGTCAAACACCAGTGTCGGCACCCGTGAGGTTTGTGCAGTGATCACCTGGATGGCCAGGCTGATGCGTGACAGCTCACCACCGGAGGCGACACGAGCCAGTGCCTTGACCGGCTGGCCGGGGTTGGCACTGACCAGAAACTCTATACTTTCCAGGCCATAGGCGGCAGGCTCGGTGTTTTCCAGCGGGTTCAGTGCAATCTCGAAATGGCCGCCGGGCATGCCCAGCCCCTGCATGCGTTCGGTAACGGCTTTCTGCAGTTTTTTTGCAGCTGTAGCCCGCTTGCCGCTCAGATTGACAGCTTTTTTGCTGTATTCATCAGACAGCTGCTCCAGCTCGATAGCCAGGCTGTCCAGCTGACCATCTTCGCCCTGCAGACTTTCCAGCTCCTGCAGCAGCTGCTGATGCAGATTGTTCAGCTCTTCCGGCTGTACGCGATGTTTGCGGGCCAGGCTATAGATGGCATCCAGTCGTTGATCCACCCACTGTTGGCGTTCGGGATCGGCATCGAAACCGTCGACAAAACGGTTCAGCTCGCCCATGGCTTCCTCGATCTGGATCTGGGCGCTGGTCAGCAGTTCGTTGCATTGCTGTAGTGCTGCCGGCGGCTGGGTAAAAGCACGGCCGCGGTTCAGTGCGCTGGCCAGAGCTGCCAATACTGTGCTGCCTTCACCCTCGCTGCACAGGTCGACGATGAAACGGCAGTGTTCCAGCAGCTGGCCAGCCTGGGACAGAATTTGCTGCTCCTGCTCCAGCGCCTCCAGTTCGTCGTCACCCAGAGACAGGGCATCCAGTTCTTCCAGCTGGTAGCTGAGCAGCTGGATGCGGGCCTGCTGCTCTTCACTGTTGTTGCTCAGGCGTTGCAGCAGGCTGTTTTTTTGTTGCCACTGACGGGCCAGCTGACTGATTTCCCGGCTTAGCGGCAACACATTGGCATATTCGTCGAGCAGGCGGCGGTGGGTATCGGTTTTCAGTAGCGACTGATGCTCGTGCTGGCTATGGATATCGATCAGCAGGGCGCCCAGCTCGCGCAGGTCGGCCTGGGTGCAGGGCTTGCCGTTGATGTAACCGCGCGACCGGCCTTCGGCAGTTATCACGCGACGCAGCAGGCACTGGCCTTCATCATCCAGATCACGCTCGGCCAGCCAGGTGGCGGCTTCGGGAATTTGCCGGATGTCGAAACTGGAAAGGATGTCGGCCTTGTCGGCGTCCGGGCGCACCACGCCGCTGTCGGCGCGGGCACCCAGGGTCAGGCTGAGGGCATCCAGCATGATCGACTTGCCGGCACCGGTTTCACCGGTGATCACGCTCATGCCCGGTTTCAGCTCGAGATCCAGGTGGTCAACAATTGCATAGTTGTGAACGCTTAGCTGTAGCAGCATGTCGGCGGCTCCTGTGGTGGCAGACAGAGGTCTGTTTTCATCCAGTAATTGCTGTGTATTTATACAGTAGTTGTTTTTGCCGCACAAGATGCTGATGACAAAATTGGCTACGAATTCAAACATGGCTGTAAGGGCGGATTTCCCCCTGCAGATACATGGCACCGGCTTGCAATAAGGTATGCGGGCACCAATAAAACAGCAGGGCAGGTGGCTGCTTCCGCTGAAGAAGCCCTTGAATGCAGATTTGTTGGACATTGCTCTTGAACTATCGAGCATCAATCCCCATATAAGGCGTCACTTCAGGATTTTTCGTGCCGCATGACGGCATGTGACAGCAGACAGCAACGAGGAAACAAGATGACAGACGAACAGCTACTGAATCAGGACGAGCTGCTCGGCGAAGAGCCGGTAGTGCAGGAACTGGAGCAGGATGACCTGCAGACGCAGGTTGAAGAGCTGGAGGCCCAGCTGGCCGAGGCCAAGGATCAGGCGCTGCGCGCAGTTGCCGAGATGCAGAATATCCGTCGTCGTGCCGAGCAGGATGTCGAGAAGGCGCACAAGTTTGCGCTGGAGAAGTTTGCCGGTGACATGCTGGCCGTTGTGGACACACTGGAGCGTGGTGCCGAGGCTGGCGATGCCAGCAACGAAGCCATCAAGCCGATGGTGGAGGGCATGCAGCTGACCCTCAAGCTGCTGCTGGATACCCTCAAGCGTTATCAGGTCGAGCGTGTCGATCCGCTCGGCCAGCCGTTCAATCCCGAGCTGCACCAGGCCATGGCCATGGAAGAAAGTGACAGCGCCGAGCCGGACAGCGTGCTGAAAGTATTCCAGTGCGGCTACACCCTGAACGGCCGCCTGCTGCGTCCGGCCATGGTGGTCGTGAGCAAGGCACCGGGCAAGTAATAGCAAGATTTTGCTGAACAGGCTTGAAAAGCCGGTTACAGCCCCCATTAAGCCACCATCGTTATTAAAGATGGTCGCAAGACACACATTTTTATCTGGAGCCAAGAATGAGCAAGATTATTGGAATTGACCTGGGTACCACCAACTCCTGTGTTTCCGTCCTGGAGAACGGTACTTCCAAGATTATTGAAAACGCCGAAGGCGGTCGCACCACCCCTTCCATCATCGCCTACACCAACGATGGTGAGATTCTGGTTGGCCAGGCGGCCAAGCGTCAGGCGGTAACCAACCCCGAGAACACCCTGTACGCGGTCAAGCGTCTGATCGGTCGTCGTTTTGACGAGGAAGTGGTACAGAAAGACATCAACATGGTGCCTTACAAGATCGTCAAGGCAGACAATGGTGATGCCTGGGTTGAAGCCAAGGGCGAGAAGATGGCTCCGCCACAGGTTTCTGCCGAAATCCTGCGCAAGATGAAGGAAACCGCCGAAGACTACCTGGGCGAAACCGTAACCGAAGCTGTTGTTACCGTTCCTGCCTACTTCAACGACAGCCAGCGTCAG
>CAZKTB010000014.1:13246-19889 GCA_964555485.1 uncultured Thiopseudomonas sp.
CCACCAAGGATGCCGGCCGCATTGCCGGTCTGGACGTCAAGCGCATCATCAACGAACCAACCGCAGCCGCACTGGCTTACGGCATGGACAAGGCCAAGGGTGACAGCACCATCATCGTCTATGACCTGGGTGGTGGTACCTTTGACGTTTCCGTGATTGAAGTTGCCGAGATCGACGGCGAGCACCAGTTTGAAGTTCTGGCCACTAACGGTGACACCTTCCTGGGTGGTGAAGACTTCGACATCCGCCTCATCGACTATCTGGCCGACGAGTTCAAGAAAGAAAACGGCATGGATCTGAAAGGTGACCCCCTGGCCATGCAGCGTCTGAAGGAAGCTGCCGAGAAAGCCAAGATCGAGCTGTCCACTGCCCAGCAGACCGACGTCAACCTGCCGTACGTCACTGCAGATGCCAGCGGTCCCAAGCACCTGAACGTGAAAGTGACCCGCGCCAAGCTGGAGTCTCTGGTTGAAGATCTGGTCAAGCGTACCCTGGAGCCTTGCCGCATTGCGCTGCAAGACGCTGGTCTGGACGCCAAGGCGATCAACGACGTGATCCTGGTTGGCGGTCAGACCCGCATGCCGATGGTGCAGCAGGCTGTAGCCGATTTCTTCGGTACCGAAGCGCGCCGTGACGTCAACCCTGACGAAGCAGTTGCCATGGGTGCCGCCATTCAGGCCGCGGTTCTGTCCGGTGACGTGAAAGACGTTCTGCTGCTCGACGTGACCCCGCTGACCCTGGGTATCGAAACCATGGGTGGCGTGATGACCGCGCTGATCGAGAAGAACACCACCATTCCGAGCAAGAAGTCCCAGGTGTTTTCCACTGCCGACGACAACCAGAGCGCCGTGACCATTCACGTGCTGCAGGGTGTGCGCAAGCAGGCTTCCCAGAACAAGTCACTGGGCAAGTTCGACCTGGCTGACATCCCGCCAGCACCACGTGGTGTACCGCAGATCGAGGTGACATTCGACATCAACGCCGACGGTATCCTCAACGTGTCTGCCCAGGACAAGGCGACCGGCAAACAGCAGTCCATCGTGATCAAGGCCAACTCCGGCCTGAGCGATGACGAGATCGAGCAGATGGTGCGTGATGCCGAGGCCAACGCCGAGGAAGACCGCAAGTTCGAAGAGCTGGTAACTGCCCGCAACCAGGGTGACCAGCTGGTACACGCCACCAAGAAGATGCTCAGCGAGCATGCCGACAAGGTGAGCGAGGACGAGAAGACCGCCATCGAAGCCGCCCTGGCCGAGCTGGAAGAAGCCGTGAAGGGTGACGACAAGGATGCCATCGACGCCAAGGTCGAGGCCCTGTCCCAGGCCAGTGCTCCGGTTGCCCAGAAGATGTACGCCGAGCAGGCCGAAGCCGGTGCCGAGGCTGCAGATGCCGGTCAGGCAAATGAAGCGGACGACGTGGTTGATGCCGAGTTCGAGGAAGTCAAAGAAGACGACAAGAAGTAAGGCGTCTGCTGTGAAACATCACGGCGTTAACTGAGCGGAAACAATGCGGGGGCGTGCTCCCGCATTGTTGTTTGCACGAACGAACAAGCGAAGGGTGTCATGTCCAAACGTGATTTTTATGAAGTGCTCGGCGTCGAGCGCGCTGCCAGCGAAGCGGAGATCAAGAAAGCCTATCGCCGCCTGGCAATGAAGTACCATCCGGACCGCAATCCGGATGACAAGGATGCCGAAGAGAAATTCAAGGAAGCCACCGAAGCCTACGAGGTCTTGTCCGACAGCGAAAAGAAGGCTGCCTATGACCAGTACGGTCATGCCGGTGTCGACCCGCAAATGGGCGGCGGCGCAGGATTTGGCGGTGCCGGCTTCTCCGATATCTTCGGCGATGTGTTCAGCGATTTCTTTGGTGCTGGCGGCGGTGGTCGTCGTGGCGGCCCGCAGCGCGGCAGTGACCTGCGCTACACCATGGAGCTGTCACTGGAAGATGCGGTGCGTGGCAAAACCGTCGAGATCCGTGTGCCGACACTGGCCGAGTGCAAGACCTGTGAAGGCAGCGGTGCCAAGAAGGGTACCAAACCAACCACCTGTACCACCTGTAACGGCATGGGCCAGGTACGCATGCAGCAGGGTTTCTTTGCCGTGCAGCAGACCTGTCCGCGCTGTCATGGCAGCGGCCAGATGATCACCGACCCTTGTGGCAGCTGTAATGGCCAGGGCCGGGTAGAAGAAAGCAAGACCCTGTCGGTCAAGGTGCCGGCCGGTGTCGATACCGGCGACCGCATTCGCCTGACCGGTGAGGGTGAGGCCGGCATGCACGGTGGCCCGGCGGGCGACCTCTATGTAGTGGTCAACGTCAAGCCGCACGATATTTTCGAGCGTGATGGCCGCAACCTGCACTGCGAAGTGCCGATCAGCATTGTTGATGCCACCCTGGGCGGCGAGCTGGAAGTGCCGACGCTGGACGGTCGCGTCAAGCTGAAAATCCCCGAGGGTACCCAGACCGGCAAGCTGTTCCGTTTGCGCGGCAAAGGCGTCACTCCGGTACGTGGTGGCGGCGTGGGCGATCTTATCTGCCGTGTGGTGGTGGAAACACCGGTCAAGCTCAACAAGCGCCAGCGCGAGCTACTGGAAGAACTGCGTGAATCCTTGCAGGGTGACCATTCGCACTCGCCACGTGCCAGTGGCTGGTTTGACGGCATGAAGCGGTTTTTTGGCGATAACAAATAACCCTTTTATGGCGTCCATGGCCGGACAAATCCGGATCGGCAGCCAGCAGCAGGCCTGTGTGCCTGTAGGTGCGAATTCATTCGCACAGAGGGAATAGTCGATTAAAGTCGGTTACCCGTTCCGGTAATAACCGCTAAGATAGCAACGATAAATCAAACGAGCCGCAGTAACCCTGCGGCTTTTGTTAGGGCGGTACCGGCAAGATGTTCGGCCGGGGCCTGCTCCGGACAGCAGCTCCACAAGAGCGACAAGAGAGTACAGACATGTTGAGAATCGCAGTTACCGGTGCAGCCGGTCGTATGGGCAGAACCCTGATTGATACCGTCAAGGCTACCCAGGGCATCATGTTGACCGCCGCCATTGCGCGTCCGGACAGCAGTCTGGTCGGTGTTGATATTGGCGAACTGGCCTGCATCGGTACCACGGGTATTGAGGTGGTCAGCGACCTGGAGCAGGTGCTGGACAGCTTTGACGTACTGGTGGATTTCACTCACCCGACTGTGACCCTGAAAAACATCGAAGTCTGCCGCAAGGCCGGCAAGGCCATGATCATCGGCACCACCGGCTTCACCATGGCCGAACGCAAGCTGATCGAAGAAGCCGCAACCGAAATTCCCATCGTATTTGCCGCCAACTTCAGTGTGGGTGTCAACCTGTGCCTGAAACTGGTCGACATGGCTGCCCGCGTGCTGGGCAACGAGGTGGATATCGAGATCATCGAAACCCACCACCGCGACAAGGTCGATGCGCCGTCCGGTACTGCACTGGCCATGGGCGAGATTATCGCCAATGCGTTGGGCCGTGACCTGGAAAAGGTTGCCGTTTATGGCCGCGAAGGCCAGACCGGTGCACGTCCGCGTGAAGTGATCGGCATCTCTGCCGTGCGCGCCGGTGATGTGGTCGGTGACCATACCGTGATGTTCGCTGCTGATGGTGGTCGTACCGAGATCACCCACCGTGCCTCCAGTCGCAAGACTTTCGCCCGCGGTGCGGTACGCGCCGCCGCCTGGCTGGAAGGCAAGCCGGCAGGTCTATACGGCATGAACGAGGTACTGGGTCTCGACTGATTTCCTGTCGAAATTTTCAGGGGCGGGCTTGTCCGGAGTTGGCATGCAAGGCCAATGAATACGGGCTGGTTCCGTCCTTGAATCGTTTTTGTTCGGCGAGCTGCCCGGCTTTCCGGGCAGGGCAGTCAAACCGGGGCAGCGAAGAAGCAAATCACTCCGCATTTGTCCTTCCGGTTTTGTAAAAACTGCCGTACAATACGCCTTTAGTGTATCCACTAAGAAGTGCGCCCACATGAAAGATTAAAAAGAAGCGGAATGATGTTTACCAACGTCATTCCGCTTTTTTGCGAATTTGCGGGGGCAAAAGTCTCAAAACGGGAGGTCCATTTGTTCAAGCCAGCCATTCTTGCCCTTGCCGACGGCAGCGTTTTTCACGGTACTGCCATAGGTGCAGAGGGCCAATCACTGGGTGAGGTCGTGTTCAGCACAGCCATGTCCGGCTATCAGGAGCTTCTGACCGATCCGGCATCGGCCGGCCAGTTGTTGGCATTCACTTATCCGCATATCGGCAACAGCGGCATCAACGATCAGGATGGCGAGTCCGACCGCATTCAGGCGGCCGGGCTGATCATCCGCGACCTGTCCCTGGTTGCCAGCAACTGGCGCTGCGACCGCAGCCTGCAGGAGTTCCTGCAAGCTGAAAACTGCGTAGCCATCGCCGACATTGATACCCGTCGCCTGACCCGTATCCTGCGAGACAAGGGTACCCAGACCGGTTGCATCCTGGCTGGTGCTGATGCCACAGAGGAAAAGGCACTGGAGCTGGTGCGTGGATACCAGCTGGAGACGGCGCAAAAGCTGCCGGCTGATGTAACCACAGCCAGCGCCTACGAATGGACCGAGGCTCCCTGGGAACTGTCCACCAACAGCCATGCGCAGATTCCTGCGGCAGAGCTGCCATGGAAAGTTGCCGTATATGATTTTGGTGTACCCCGCTCACTGCTGCGTGACCTGGTGGCCAAGGGCTGCCAGCTCAGCGTTGTGCCTGCAGGTACGCCAGTTGCCGAAGTGCTGGCACAAAAGCCCAGCGGTGTAGTGCTGTCTTCCGGCCCGGGCGATGCCAATGCCTGCGCCGAAGCGGTCAAGACTGCACAAGAGCTGCTGGCTGCCGATGTTCCCCTGCTGGGTGTCGGACTTGGCCATCAGCTGCTGGCGCTGGCCAGTGGTGCGCAGGTCAAGCGAATGAAGCAGGCCCGGGTTGGCAGCAACCAGCCGGTGCGTGACCTGGCCAGCGGCCAGGCGATGATCAGCAGTCAGCACCACAGCTTCGTAGTGGATCGCGACAGCCTGCCGGCCACGCTTGAGGTAACCCATGTTTCGCTGCCCGATGAGGGCGTGCAGGGCATCCGGGTTGCCGGCAAGCCGGCTATCGGCTTCCAGGGCACGCCGCACCTGAGTGTTGAGCCCAATACCAGCAGCGCCTTCTACGACAGCTTCGTGACCCTGATGCAACAGGCAAAGCAGGGCTGACATGCTGGACGGGCTGGGCATTACCGATCTCTGGACCTTTGTCATCGGCACGATCTTCATCGTGCTGTTGCCTGGACCCAACTCCCTGTTCGTGCTGGCCACGGGCGCTGCCCGCGGCATAGCTGACGGCTACCGTGCCGCACTGGGGATTTTCATCGGTGATGCCATCCTGATGGTCCTGTCAGCGCTGGGAGTGGCCTCGTTGCTGCGTACCGAGCCCATGCTGTTCATGGCGCTCAAGTATGCCGGTGGTGCCTATCTGTGCTGGCTGGGTCTGACCATGCTGCTCGGAGCCTGGCGCCGGATGCGTCATCCCGAACCGGCTGATGCGCCGCAACGCCAGCACAAGCTGTCGAGCCGGCCAACCCGCAAGGCACTGCTGCTCAGCCTGTCCAACCCGAAAGCGATCCTGTTTTTTGTTTCCTTTTTCATCCAGTTTGTCGATCCGGCATACGCCCATCCGGGTCTGTCCTTTCTGGTGCTCGGTGTCATTGTACAAATCATCAGTGGCATCTATCTGAGCATCCTGATTTTTACCGGCGCCCGCCTGGCGCACTGGTTCCGCCAGCGGCAACGCCTGGCCACCGGTGCCCTGACCGGCACAGGCGCCCTGTTTGTCAGCTTTGGCGTCAAGCTGGCCACCGCAACCCTGACTTGATAGTACGAGAATCCCATGGCAAAACGCACAGATATCCAAAGCATCCTCATCATCGGCGCCGGCCCCATTGTTATTGGCCAGGCCTGCGAGTTTGACTACTCCGGCGCACAAGCATGTAAATCGCTGCGTGAAGAGGGCTACCGGGTCATTCTGGTCAACTCCAACCCGGCTACCATCATGACCGACCCGGCCATGGCCGACGCCACCTATATTGAGCCGATCCAGTGGCAAACTGTCGCCAAGATCATTGAAAAAGAGCGTCCTGATGCCATTCTGCCCACCATGGGTGGCCAAACCGCACTCAACTGTGCCCTGGCGCTGGAGCGTGAAGGCATCCTGGAAAAGTTCGGCGTGGAAATGATCGGTGCCAACGCCGACACCATCGACAAGGCCGAAGACCGTTACCGTTTCGACCAGGCCATGCGTGGCATCGGCCTTGAGTGCCCGCGTTCCGGCATTGCTCACAGCATGGAAGAAGCCTATGGCGTACTCGAGGAAGTCGGCTTCCCCTGCATCATCCGTCCCAGCTTCACCATGGGCGGCACCGGCGGCGGTATTGCCTACAACCGTGAAGAGTTCGAGGACATCTGCTCCCGCGGTCTGGAGCTGTCGCCAACCCGCGAGCTGTTGATCGACGAATCCCTGATCGGCTGGAAAGAGTTCGAGATGGAGGTGATTCGTGACAAGAACGACAACTGCATCATCGTCTGCTCCATCGAGAACTTCGACCCCATGGGCGTGCACACCGGCGACTCCATCAC
>CAZKTB010000015.1:0-19743 GCA_964555485.1 uncultured Thiopseudomonas sp.
TGTAGGCTCCGCAACGCCATCCCTGGCGTTGCAGGGTTTGCTCCACCCATACCCCAGAGATGCTGTAGGCTCTGTGCAATCTTCAGGGCTTGTATCTTCAGATACCGGAAGGGTAGCCATGGCTGTGTAACCGTCAGTTTGAGCGAATATTCTTTGCCAGACGCTGCAGGGCTTCGCGCAGCTCGGGGTCCTCGATGCTTTCGGCACCCTGGCGGATATTCTCGCTCGCGGTATCGGAAAGATAGCGTCGCTCTTCGTGCAAATCTGGCGGAGCATCGCTGGCTGGCCGTATTTTCAGACGAATGCGTTGCAGGCCGGCGAACTCGGCATGCTGGCGCAATTGCTGCACCAGCCGCTCCTGCTGATAGCGCAAGCGGGTGGCCCAGGCCGCATCTGCTACCACCAGGGTAAGTGCTCCATCATCATAACCGCCCAGTTGCAACTGCTCACGCTGTGCCGGTGCCAGATACTGGTGCACCAGCAGCTGCAGCTTGCTGAGGTTTTCCGCCTGCTTGAGCAGACGATGCAAATGCGGGCTGGCACGCAATACCTGCGTGGCCGGCTTGAGCGGTTTGTTCATGGGTCATCCTTAAACTGTAGTCCGTCTTGAGGAAACACTGAATAATTACCTGCGTTGTCAGGGCTGCGTTAAAAAAAGGCTCCGAATGCTCATTTACAATCTGTAAACTGCGCTTCTTCGCCACTTTTTGCCTTGCCCTGACTGCCTCGCCAACATTATTCAGCGCTTCCTTGAAGTTCTGATAATCAGCTCCATGTCCCGAGTATAACCTTTTGTGCGCTGCAATCCCGTATGAATACGGGTAGAATGTGGCCTTATTTTTCAGCATAGACCGTCAGAATTGCAGGCGGCATGCCTTCAACTGACTGGAAACATTACTCCCATGCTAGCTCCGCTTTTTAGAAAACTTGTTGGTAGTAAAAACGAACGTGAGGTCAAGCGCATGCACAAGGTGGTGAAAACCATCAATGCGCTGGAAGAGCAGATGGCTGCCCTGTCTGACGAGCAGCTACAGCAAAAAACTCCCGAATTTCGTCAGCGTCTGGCAGATGGTGAAAGCCTGAACAAGTTGCTGCCTGAAGCCTTTGCCGCTGTTCGCGAGGCGAGCAAGCGGGTGATGGGCATGCGCCACTTCGATGTGCAGCTGATCGGCGGCATGACCCTGCATGCTGGCCGCATTGCCGAGATGCGTACCGGTGAGGGTAAAACCCTGGTAGCCACCCTGGCGGTGTATCTGAATGCGCTGGAAGGCAAGGGTGTTCACGTGGTTACCGTGAACGACTATCTGGCCAGCCGGGACGCCAACTGGATGCGTCCGCTGTATGAGTTCATGGGCATGAGTGTTGGTGTTGTGGTGCCATTCCAGTCGCCGGAAGAAAAGCGCGCGGCCTATGCCAGTGACATTACCTACGGTACCAACAACGAATACGGTTTCGACTATCTGCGCGACAACTTGGCCTTCAGCATTGAAGACAAGTTCCAGCGACCGCTGCACTTTGCCGTGGTGGACGAGGTTGACTCCATCCTGATTGACGAGGCGCGTACGCCGCTGATCATTTCCGGTCAGGCCGAGGACAGCTCCGAGCTGTACAAGAGCATCAACGCGCTGATTCCTGCCCTCAAGCGCCAGATCGAGGAAGAGCCCAAGGGCATCAACGAAGAAAAGATCATCATCGAGGAAGGCCATTACACCCTTGATGAGAAAACCCGTCAGGTTGAGCTCAACGAAGCAGGCCACCTGTATGTCGAGGAACAGCTGGTCAGGCTTGGCCTGTTGGGCGAAAACGACTCGCTGTATTCGGCCTCCAATCTGAGTCTGCTGACCCATGTCTACTCGGGCCTGCGTGCGCACAAGCTGTTCCATCGCAACGTCGAGTACATCATTCAGGAAGGCCAGGTAGTACTGGTTGACGAGCATACCGGCCGTACCATGCCGGGCCGCCGACTGTCCGAAGGCTTGCACCAGGCCATCGAGGCCAAGGAAGGACTGGAAATCCAGCCGGAAAGCCAGACCATGGCTTCCACCACCTTCCAGAACTACTTCCGTCTGTACAAGAAGCTGTCGGGCATGACAGGTACCGCAGACACCGAAGCCTTCGAGCTGCGCCAGATCTACGGCTTGGACGTGACAGTGATCCCGACCCACCGTCCGATTGCCCGTCAGGACTTCAATGACCTGGTCTACCTGACCCAGCCGGAAAAGTTCAAGGCCATCATCGAAGATATCCAGCATTGTCAGCAGCAGGGCCGTCCGGTACTTGTTGGTACTGCCTCGGTGGAAAGCTCTGAATACGTGGCCCAGCTGATGCAGAAAGCCGGTATCGAACACAAGGTGCTCAACGCCAAACATCACGGCTCCGAAGCCGAGATCATTGCCCAGGCTGGCCGTCCCGGCCACGTCACCGTTGCCACCAACATGGCCGGTCGTGGTACCGACATCGTGCTGGGCGGTAACTGGGAGGCGGAAATTGCCGGTCTGGAAAATCCGTCCGAGGCCGATATCCAGCGCGTCAAGGATGAGTGGCAGGCCCGTCACCAGCAGGTGATCGAGGCGGGTGGACTGCATGTAATTGCCACCGAACGTCACGAGTCCCGTCGTATCGACAACCAGTTGCGTGGTCGTTCCGGTCGCCAGGGTGACCCGGGCTCCAGCCGTTTCTACCTGTCACTGGAAGACAACCTGATGCGCATCTTCGCCTCTGACCGGGTGAAGAACTTCATGAAGGCCCTGGGCATGAAAGAAGGCGAGGCTATCGAACACCGCATGGTCAGCAACGCCATCGAGAAAGCCCAGCGCAAGGTTGAAGAGCGCAACTTCGAGATTCGTAAGCAGCTGCTGGAATACGATGACGTCGCCAACGAGCAGCGCAAGGTTATTTACCACATGCGTGATGACCTGCTGGCAGCTGACGAGGTGGGTGAAATTGTTGTCGAATACCGTCATGAGGTGGTCAACAGCACCATCGACGGTTTCGTACCGCCACAATCCCTGCCCGAGCAGTGGGACATCGCTGGCCTGGAGCAGGAGCTGCACAAGGAGTTCAACGTCGAGCTGCCGGTACAGCAGTGGCTGGACGAGGACAACAACCTGCTGGAAGATGGCCTGCGCGAGCGTATCGACGGACAGATCGCCGGCATCTACCAGGAAAAAGAAGAACTGGTCGGCTCGGAAAACCTGCGCATGTTCGAGAAGCAGATCATCCTGCGTGTACTCGACGAGCTATGGAAAGATCACCTGGCCGCGATGGATCATCTGCGTCAGGGTATCCACCTGCGTGGTTATGCGCAGAAGAACCCGAAGCAGGAATACAAGCGTGAATCCTTCGAGCTGTTCCGCAACCTGCTGGATGCGATCAAGCACGACTCCATCCGCTACCTGTCCTATGTGCAGGTGCGCCAGGAAGATCCCGAGGAAGAGCAAGCCCGCTTGCGTCAGCAGGCCGAGGAGCGTGCCGCCCGCATGCAGTACACTCACGATGAGTATAGTGAAGAAGGTCAGGAGCCTGAAGGCCAGGATGCCCAGCAGGCGGCCAGCCGCGAGCCGGTACGCAACCTGACCAAGGTGGGACGTAACGAGCCTTGCCCCTGTGGTTCTGGTAGCAAGTACAAGCATTGCTGCGGCAGAATTACCTGATGCAATAAGCGTTTGACAGAAACCGGGCTTGTCCCGGTTTTTGTTTGCCTGGCTGGTGTGGGCCGGGTTGGCAAAACACTCCGCAAAGCTCGCGTCGCCACAGCCGCCTGCGGCGTCCATGCCGACAGGCTTTGCTCCGGTCTTGCCAACCCTGCATTGCACCATGGGGTTGGGGGAGGGTGGTCCGGCTACGCCGGACTGCTGTCGCGTGTTGTTGGCAGCTTTCGAGTGGCAGAACATGGCCGCTGATGCTTTTGTTCGAAGGGGCTTGTCCCTGAGGAAGAGTTAGCCTTTGGGCTTGATTGCAGGTCCTGGTGCGTGGTGGATACCCCTTGCTTCGTAACTGTCATCTTGCGTGGAGCGTAGCGGAGTCGCAGGATCCGTGCAGTGGTTTGGGGTGCTGTTTGCCCGACTGGTGTGGCAGGGCTGGCAAGACGCTGCGCAAAGCTTTCGTCACCACAGCCGCCTGCGGCGTCCATGCCGACAGGCTTTGCTCCGGTCTTGCCAACCCTGCAACGTACTATGGCGTTGGGGGAGGTTGGTCCGGCTGCGCCGGACTGCTGTCGCGTAGCGCTGGCGAGTTAGTGTTATTCAAGCGCACCTGTAGGTGCTCATACGTTCGCACACAGTTTTTGAACGAAGGGGCTTGCCCCTGAGAAAACAGACTGCATGCTCAGGGGGCAAGCTTCTTCATACAGAAACGCATTTCTGCACTATCTTTGCTCCGTCATTCTGCGTGCAGCGCAGCGGAATCACAGAATTCATGCTTGCTGTAATAGCTGTCAAATTCTTTGGCTGACGCCAGACTGAGAGCGCTGGCTTGATGCGCTCTGTCAGTAGTCGCCTATTGCCTGTGTTCAGTCAATGCCGGATGATAGGCGTTTTAACACAGCCTTCAGGAGTTCATCATGGCAGTAGGTCTGGGCGCTATGCCCGTCATGCATCCGGTCAAGGGTTTTGCGCTGGGTATCGCCAGTGCCGGCATCAAGAAAGCGGGTCGCCGTGACCTGGTGCTGATGCGTTGTGCCGAAGGCAGTAGCGTGGCTGGCGTATTCACGCAAAACGCCTTTTGTGCCGCTCCGGTGCAGCTTTGCAAGCAGCGACTGGGCCAGCCGGTGCGCTATCTGGTGACCAATACTGGCAATGCCAATGCCGCCACCGGTGAGCCGGGTCTGAAGGCTGCGCAGCAGGTATGTCAGGCCGTGGCCGACAGTCTGCAAGTGCCTGTGGAGCAGGTGCTGCCATTTTCTACCGGCGTGATTGGTGAGCCGCTGCCGGTAGACAGGATCACAGCTGCACTGCCTGTTGCCATCAGTGACCTGCGTGAGGACAACTGGGCGCTGGCCGGCGAGGGCATCATGACCACCGACACCCTGCCCAAGGGTGCCAGCCTGCAGTTCGAGCATGAGGGTGAGACCTACAGTGTTACCGGTATCAGCAAGGGTGCCGGCATGATCCGTCCGAACATGGCCACCATGCTCGGCTATATCGCTACCGATGCCAAGGTAGTCGCGCCGGTGTTGCAGGCGCTGGTCAAGCAGGCGGCCGACCTGTCATTCAACCGCATCACTATCGATGGCGATACTTCCACCAACGACAGTTTCATGCTGATCGCCACCGGCCAGACTGGTCCGGCCATCGACAAGGCCGAAGGTGCGCTGTATCAGAAACTGCAGGAAGCGGTCTGTGCCGTTGCCATGCAGCTGGCGCAAGCCATTGTGCGTGACGGCGAGGGTGCGACTAAGTTCGTTACCGTGCAGGTGGAACAGGGCGGTAATGCCCAGGAGTGTCTCGATGTGGCCTATGCAGTGGCGCATTCGCCACTGATCAAGACCGCACTGTTTGCTTCCGATCCCAACTGGGGGCGTATTGTTGCGGCGGTCGGCTATGCCGGTGTGCCCGGGCTGGAACAGGAAAAGGTCAATGTGTTTCTGGATGATGTCTGCATCGTCAGGGATGGCGGTCGTGCCGACAGCTATACCGAAGAGCAGGGTGCTGCGGTCATGCAGCAGGAGGAGATTCTGATCCGTATCCAGCTGGGTCGTGGTGATTGCAGCGAGACTATCTGGACCAGTGATCTGTCTCACGAGTATGTGCGGATTAATGCTGAATATCGGACATGATGGATTTGTTTGACTCGCTTCCGTCATCCTGCGCGGAGCGTAGCGGAGTCGCAGGATCCATGTGGCTGTTCGGGGTGTTGTTTACCGGATTGGTGTGGGCAGGGCTGGCAAGACGCTGCGCGTAGCTTTCGTCGTCACAGCCGCCTGCGGCGTCCATGCCGACAGGCTACGCTCCGGTCTTTCCAGCCCCGCAATACACCATGGCGTTGTGGGGAAGTGGTCCGGCGTTACCGGACTGCTGACGCATGGTGTCGGCAGCTTTCGAGTAGCAGAACCTGGCCGCTGAAGCCATTGTGCGAAGGGGCTTGCCCCTGAGAAAGCATTAAGCTTTGGGTATGGGTATAAGTTATTGCGCCCGGTAGATACTCTTGACTTCATAACTGTCATCCTGCGCGTAGCGTAGCGGAGTCGCAGGATCCATACGGCTGTTCGGGATGTTGTTTGCCGGATTGGTGTGGGCAGGGCTGACAAGACACTCCGCGTAGCTCGCGTCGCCACAGCCGCCTGCGGCGTCCATGTCGACAGGCTACACTCCGGTCTTGCCAGCCCTGCGATACACCAAGGCGTTGCGGGGAGAATGGTCCGGCGTTGCCGGACTGCTGACGCGTGACGCTGGCGAATTGGTGTTATTCAGGCACATTTGTAGGTGCTCATGTGTTCGCACACAGCTTTTGTAGCCGGCAATTCTGGATGTTTTCTGTGTGAAGCGCAGGATCCATGTGGCTGTTCGGGGTGTTGTTTACCGGATTGGTGTGGGCAGGGCTGGCAAGACGCTGCGCGTAGCTTTCGTCGTCACAGCCGCCTGCGGCGTCCATGCCGACAGGCTACGCTCCGGTCTTTCCAGCCCCGCAATACACCATGGCGTTGTGGGGAAGTGGTCCGGCGTTACCGGACTGCTGACGCATGGTGTTGCTAGATTTTACTCGGGCCATAATCCCCGGATGGCCGCTATGCCTTGCCCGCCACCGGTACGCACTGTCTTTATATCACTGATCTGCATACCACCAAGCCAGAACACCGGCAGCTGTGCGGTAGCTGTCAATTCTGCTGTCCGCTCAATGCCCAGTGCTGGTGCACCAGGGTGTGATGCCGTGGGCTGCACCGGTGACAGTGTGGCAAAGTCACAGCCCAACGCTGCAGCCAGCGTAAGTTCTTCGGCATCGTGACAGGAAGCGGCTAGCCAGCGGTTGGCGGGCAGCGGGCGTTCCTGCTCGGAAAAATCACGTAATTGTGCGGATGTCAGATGCCAGCCGGCCTGTGGTCGTGCCAGCAGGTCGAGCAGTTCGCCCTTGAGTAGCAGGCTTGTGGTGTCGGGCGTGACCGCCAGCAGGCGATCAGCCAGTTCCAGATACTCATCGTGGTTTAGCTGTGGCGCGCGCAGCTGGATCAGGCGGATGCCTTGTTTGGCGGCCTTGATAACACCCTGGTACAGCTGCTGGCTGCCGAGCAGATCGGGTGTGATCAGATACTGCTGGGGTAGTTGTATGGCTTTTACGATAGGGCGGTTGGCAGCTGGCAGGGGAATATCGTTCAGCTGTTCAGGCGTGACCCACTGCATGGGCTGGCCTTCTGCGCCACGGGGTTCGCCTTCGAAAGACGTGATGCGAAATACGTCCAACAGTACATGCAGATCAGGATACTGATAAGGGATGCTGATCAGAGGTTCGGCGGCGGTGATTGCTATATCCAGCTCTTCGCGAATTTCCCGTACCAATGCATCTTGCACTTGCTCGCCGGGCTCGCATTTGCCGCCGGGGAACTCCCAGAGTCCGCCCTGGTGCTTGTCGTTGGCGCGGCGGGTCAGCAGGATCTTGCCGTCAGGAGCGGTGATCACGGCCACCGCAACATGCGTGGATTTTGTCGCGGTTGTCATTTTTGTGGTGCCGGCTGTGCTTGCCACAACACTTCGCCACAGCCCTGATGCAGGGCGATGATGCGGGCGGCAACAAAGAACAGGTCGGACAGGCGGTTGACGAAAGCCAGCACTTCGCTGCGCATCGGCTCCAGTTTGTGCAGTTGCTGGCAGCGGCGCTCGGCGGTGCGGGCTTCGCAGCGGCACAGATGGGCCTGGGCGATCAGTATCGAGCCACCTGGCATGATGAAGTCTTTCAGTGGTGGCAGTTGTGCAGTCCACTGATCGATCTGCTGTTCCAGCTGTGTCGTATGACCGGCCTGTACCACCTGGTACTGCGGCATGGCCAGCTCGCCGCCCAGGTCGAACAGTATGTGCTGCCAGGGCGCCAGGGTATCGGCGACTTGCTGCAGTTCCGGCTTGTTGGCGGCCTCCTGTTGCAGCTGGGCCAGCAGCATTCCGAGCTGGCTGTTGAGCTGGTCCAGGGCGCCCATTGCTTCAAAACGGGGATGGCTTTTTGGCAGGCGCGAGCCGTCGGCCAGGCCGCTGAGACCGTCGTCTCCGGTTTTGGTGTATACCTTGCTGATTCTGTGTCCCATGACTTCTCCACTGGCAGGTCGGCAGACTGGTTGCCGGTTTTCGGGGCGTCAGTGTCGGATGTTTTCATCCGGACTGCAATTGCCGGAGCAATTCAGTCCAGTGGCAAGCCCTGTGCGGCAAGCTGTTGTTGCAGCTCCTGATGCAGGCTCAGCAACTGTTGGTGCGGCACGTCCAGCGCTTTGGCCTGCTGCAGGGCAAAGCCGGTGATGTAGCTGATTTCCGTACGCCTGTGCTGCTGCACATCCTGCAGCATGGACGAGGTGTTGGCGGCTGTGCTGTCAATCACCTGGCGGACATTGGAATAAAGGTCGCTGGCTGCTTCATGCTGACCTGCAGTCTGTAGCAGCTGCTGCAGCTCTTCGCTCAGCAACTGGATGCGGGGTAGATGCTGTACCAGCTCGCCATTGCGACAGCCATGAATCACCGTCAGTGGGTTGATCAGGCAGTTGATCGCCAGTTTGCGCCAGAGCACGGCATGGATCTCGTGGTGCCATTGGCAGAGGATGTCGAAATCATTCAGCTGCCTGAGCCAGTCCGGCGCACCGGAGTGGTTGTTCAGACTACCAAACAGGGTTTGTCCGGCTCCAGCGTGCACACAATGGAAGTCATCCTTCAGCCAGGCACCTTCGGTGGTGCTCGCGACCAGGATCTCGTTGTCGGGAAGCAAGTCGCGGACCTGCTGCTGGCTGCCAATACCGTTTTGCAACAGGATCAGCTGGCTGTCAGGGCCGAGGCGGTGGCGGATACCGGCAACGGCTTCAGCGGCAGAATAGGCTTTGCAGGCCAGGATCAGCCTCTGTACAGGCGGGTCGCTGTCGGCCGTTTCAGCCAGTGCAGGTAATGAAAAGCTCTGTTGCTGCAGGTCGGTAAAATGGAGCTGGCTACCGCCAGCCTGGAACCTGGCAAGGCGTGACGGGCGCATTATCAGCCTGACCTGCTGCCCAGCCAGCAGCAAGCGCGCAGCCCACAAGCAGCCGAGGCTGCCGGCGCCAAGAATGTGCCATGACATCAGCGATTACCAAGATGCTGATGGACTATGCGATGGTTGATACGGGCTTCCGGCAGGTTGCTGCGAGCCTGTTCCAGTAGTTGCTGCGGAGTGACCGGCAGGGCATGAACGCTCAGGGTAAGCATGCTGATATTGGTTTTCAGCTGCAGAAAACCGGCGCTGGTCTGGCAGGGTTTCAGGTTCAGGGCATCGTGCAGGCGCTTGTAACTGCTGGAGTTGTAGTTGAGGTTTTGTGCACTCATGGTGATCAGGGCAAATTCGTAGCCGCTAAGCCGGGCTAGGTGATCGAGTGGGCGTACCAGCTGTTCCAGACGTTGGCCGACAGCACGTAGCAGCTGCTTGTGGATATTTGCGTTGTGTGTTTTGCGCAGTTCCGCCATGTTGTCGATACTGAATAGCAGCAGACCCAGGGTGCCGCCACGAGCCTCAAGCTGACGCAGGCTTTTTTCCAGCATCAGCTCGCAACTGCGCAGGTTGCCCAGCCGGGTCAAGAGGTCCTGGGTATTGCTGGCATGCAGTTTTTGCATATTTCGCAACAACAGGGTATTGCGCTGCTGCAACCTGTTCAGATGTGAATAGAGGCGTTCGGCGGCACGAACCCGGGGAACCAGCTGATCGTTCATGTCGGTTTTGCTGATGAAATCGTCAACTCCGTGCTCGAATGCCTGCGTCAGGGCCGAGCCGCCTTCACGGCCGGTCAGCAGAACCACATAGGTGTAGTTGTCAAGCTGCTGATCCTGTTCGCGTACTTTCGTCGTCAGGGTCAGTCCATCCATTTCCGGCATCAGCCAGTCGGCCAGCAACAGCTGGGCCGGCCGTTGGCGCAGGAGCTCAAGAGCCTCGCCGCCACTGCTGGCATAGCGAATGTCACTATAGCCAACCTGATTGAGGGTCCGGCCAATCATGACACTGGAGAACTTGGTGTCGTCAACGACCAGAATGCTGAAACTGGAGTTGGGCATGGTATACCTATGTCAACGGTATGGTCCTGAACGGGCAGACCGGGCACTATATGCTGTTAATAAGAGCTGGTGGACAGCAGCTGGGATATGCACTTTGTTATACTCAAAGTATTCGCACGCAAGACCGAGCTTTGCGCCCAATAGTAGCAAGATGCCTGTGCGCATGTGTGGACTTGTTTAACAGTTTAGGTAATGGAGAAAGCATGCCTTCTTTTGATGTGGTATCAGAACTCGACAAGCACGAAGTGACCAACGCCGTTGATAATGCGGCCAAGGAGCTGGAACGCCGCTATGACCTGCGCGGCAAGGCAAGCCTTGAATTGAATGACAAGATCATCCAGTTGACTGCAGAAGCGGATTTCATGTTGCAGCAGCTGATTGAAATCATTCAGCTGGCCATGGTCAAGCGCAAGCTGGACATCCAGTGCATTGAGCAAAAGGACCCCTATGCGTCCGGCAAGGAAATGAAGCAGGAGCTGGTGCTGCGCGAGGGGATCGACAAGGAGCTGGCAAAGAAGATTGTCGGTCTGATCAAGGACAGCAAGCTCAAGGTGCAGGCCTCGATCCAGGGCGAGCAGGTGCGGGTAACCGGCAAGAAACGTGACGACTTGCAGGAGGTGATGGCCTTGCTGCGCGGACAGTCGTTGGGCATGCCGCTGCAATTTACCAATTTTCGCGACTGATTGGGCGGATCTGAACACACTGAATGGAGATAACCTGATGCGTTATACGATCAGCAGAGTGCTGGCTGTCATGGCCATGCTGGCTGTGCTTACCGGCTGTGGTCTGAGTCCGCAACTGGCCAGCCCCGAACCCCGCCTTAGCGGCCAGCTGACAGCTGTTGCCCAGGGGCAGACGGTTGCCGTGCACGTCAGTGACGGTCGCAGCAGTCCGGTACTGGGCAGCAGGGGCGGACTTTATGACGGTACCAACGCCCTGAGTGTTGAAGGCCGTTCGTTTCTGCCTAGGTTGCAGGCGGAAACCGAAGCCGGCTTGCGCATGCGCGGTTTCAATATAGTGCCAAGGGGCCAGGCACCGGCGGCGTTCGATTTGCAGGTTACCGGTCTGACTTATACTGTAGCTGATGGTCGCACCCTGATGAGTGATGTCCAGCTGACTGCCACCTATCTGGTGCGGTTGCGCAAGGATGGTCGCAATTATGAGGGCAGCTATACAGCCAAGTTGAAAAAGAAATTCGTCAAGCCGCCCTCTGATCAGACCAATGACCAGCTTGTCAGCATGGTCATGAGTGATGCATTGCAACGGGTATTTGATGACAAGGATATCAGTGACTTTTTGCTGCGCTAGCCTGATGGGAACCAGTATTCGACAGGCGGCCAGCACATGAGCAAGGCAGTCGACAGACCGGATGCCGTATTGCTCATGGGGCCGACTGCATCTGGCAAGACGGATCTGGCACTGGCGCTGGCTGACCAGCGTCCTGTCAGCCTGATCAGCGTCGATTCGGCCCTGATTTACCGCGGCATGGACATAGGTACGGCCAAGCCTGAAGCGGAAATTCTTGAGCGCTATCCGCACGCGCTGGTGGATATCCTTGACCCGCTGGAAAGCTATTCGGCCGCGCAGTTTCGTGCTGATGCCCTGCAGTTGATGGCCGAAGCGGTGGCACAGGATCGGCTGCCGGTGCTGGTTGGTGGAACCATGCTGTACTACAAGGCCCTGCTGGAAGGCCTGGCCGACATGCCGGAGGCGAATCCGCAAGTACGGATGGAGCTTGAGCAGCGTATGCATGAGGAAGGCCTGGCTGCATTGCATGCAGAACTGCAGCTGGTTGATGCGGAGTCCGCCCAGCGCATTCATGTCAATGACAGCCAGAGGATTTTGCGGGCACTGGAAGTCTGGCTGGTGAGCGGCAAAAACATGAGCTGGCACCGGGAACGACAGCGACAGCAGAAGGCACAGATGAGCGATTTGCCCTATACTGTGCATGCCTTCGCGATTGCTCCGCAGTCACGGGAGCTGCTGCATCAACGTATTGCCATGCGCTTTGAGCAAATGCTGGAACAAGGCTTCATCGCAGAGGTCGAACAGCTGATGCAGCGTGGCGATCTGCATGCGCAGCTGCCATCCATGCGTGCAGTCGGTTATCGGCAAGTCTGGGACTATCTGCAAGGTGCGGACAGCTATCAGCAAATGTGCGACAAGGGAATTGCTGCGACCCGGCAGCTGGCCAAACGGCAGTTCACCTGGCTGCGCAGCTGGCAGGATCTGGAATGGATTGACAGTCTGGATCCAGATCGGCTGGCCCAGGTCTTGAAAAGACTTTAACCGGACTCCATTACTCTGGATTCCAACTGGTACCGCGTGTGAAATGACATCCCTGCGCGGTTTTTTTTCCTTATCGGGAGTACAAGATCATGTCAAAAGGGCACAGCTTACAAGACCCTTACCTCAACCTTCTGCGCAAGGAGCGCATCCCCGTCTCCATCTACCTGGTCAACGGCATCAAGCTGCAGGGTCAGATCGAGTCATTTGACCAGTTTGTCATTTTGTTGAAAAACACTGTCAGCCAGATGGTCTACAAGCACGCAGTATCCACCGTGGTACCAAGTCGTCCGGTACGACTGCCCGGACCGGACGAGCAGGAACAGCCGGTTGAAGAATAAGCGGTACACATCTTGAGTCTTGCACAGGAGTCCGTCACCGAGCGCACACTGCTGGTCCATCTGGACGGTGTGCGCCCGGATGAACAGACGGATGCCCCCGAATTCATGGAGCTTGCCCTGTCTGCCGGAGCCAGTGTGGCGGATATGGTGCAGGTTACGCTACAGCAACCGACCGCACGCTTTCTGATCGGTGCCGGCAAGGTTGAAGAGCTTGCGCAGCAAGTTGAAGAAGATTCCATCGATCTGGTCATTTTCAACCAGGACCTGACACCCAGCCAGGAACGCAACCTTGAGCGTACCCTGAATTGCAGGGTGGTGGACCGTGTCGGCCTGATTCTGGATATCTTTGCCCAGCGTGCGTATACGCACGAGGGAAAATTGCAGGTCGAGCTGGCCCAGCTCGAACATATAAGTACCCGACTGGTACGCAGTCGTACCGACCTGAGCCGCCAGCAGGGTGGTATCGGGCTGCGCGGCCCTGGTGAAACCCAGCTGGAAAGTGACCGCCGCTTGCTGCGGGTGCGCATGCGCCAGATTCGTACGCGGCTGGAAAAAGTGCGCAACCAGCGCGAGCTGGCCAGACGTAGCCGGCGCCGGGCGGAGATTCCGGCGGTTTCGCTGGTTGGTTATACCAACACCGGCAAATCCACATTGTTCAATATGCTGACCGAAGCCAGCGTCTATGCGGCCGACCAGCTGTTCGCCACGCTTGATCCGACCGTGCGACGGCTCGAGCTGGAAGATGTCGGTCCGGTAACCCTGGTCGATACCGTAGGTTTCATCCGTTTCTTGCCACATAAGCTGGTCGAGGCATTTCGCGCCACATTGGAAGAGTCGGCCAGTGCCGATTTGTTGCTGCATGTGATTGATGCGGCGGCCGAGCAGCGTGACGAACAGGTTGCCCAGGTTGAGGATGTACTGGAGGAAATCGGTGCTGGTGACGTCCAGATTCTCGAGGTCTACAACAAGATCGACCTGCTGGATAGGGTCAGCCCGCAAATCCAGCGCAATGCGGATGGTGTGCCGACCAGAGTCTGGCTGTCAGCGCAGCAGGGGCAGGGGCTGGATCTGCTGTTGCAGGCCATCGGCGAATGCCTTGGTCGCGAGCTGTTTCAGGCCAGCCTGCGTCTGCCGCCGCAGATGGCGCGCTTGCGCGCATTGCTGTTCGAGGCTGATGCAGTGCAGGCGGAAAGCCATGCTGAGCAGGGCGACAGCCTGCTGGAGGTACGCTTGCCGCTGATCGATCTGAACCGCCTGCTCAGCCGTGAGCAGCTGGATTTTGACGAATTTACACAACGCTTTGTTTGCAGGGCGGATTGACCCATGACGTTGGGCGCTCACTGCATTACAATGGCGACATTTTGTATCTGTACGGGCAGCCGGTATCGGCTGTCAGACAATTTTGATGGAGAACGCTATGGCCTGGAATGAGCCGGGTGGCAACTCGAATGACCAGGATCCCTGGGGCAACGGCAACCGCAACAACAAGGGCGGTGGCCGGCAAGGTCCGCCCGATCTGGATGAGGCGCTGCGTAAACTGCAGGAAAACCTGAACGGTATTTTTGGCGGCGGCAAGAAAAAACCGGCCGGCAAGGGCGGCGGTTTTGGTGTGGTACTGCTGGCGCTGGTACTGCTGGGCGGTTTCTGGCTGTACAACGCCATCTATGTGGTGGACGAGCAGGAGCAGGCGGTCATTCTGCGCTTTGGTAAATATCACCAGACGGTAGGACCTGGCCTGAACATCTATTTCCCGCCGATCGAAACCAAGTTTCAGCACAACGTCACCCGTGAGCGTGCCTATAGCCGCCAGGGTCCCATGCTGACCGAAGATGAGAACATCATCGAGGTTCCGCTGACAGTCCAGTACAAGATCAGCAACCTGCAAGATTTTGTCCTCAATGTCGAAGGGCCGGAAAACAGCTTGCAGCATGCCACCGAGAGTGCCTTACGTCACGTGGTCGGTTCGACCGTGATGGACCAGGTGCTGACAGAAGGCCGTGAGCTGCTGGCGGTTGATGTACACGAGCGTCTGCAGCGTTTTCTCGACCTCTACCGCACCGGTATCGCGGTAACCCAGGTCAACGTACAGAACGCACAGGCACCACGTGAAGTGCAGGAAGCCTTTGACGACGTGATTCGTGCCCGTGAAGACGAGCAGCGCGAGAAGAACAACGCCGAAACCTACGCCAATGGTGTGGTTCCGGAAGCACGTGGTCTGGCTCAGCGCATTCTGGAAGAAGCCAATGGTTACCGTGACGAAGTGATTGCCCGCGCCGAGGGTGAGTCTGAACGTTTCGTCAAACTGTTGGCTGAATATCAAAAGGCTCCGGAAGTTACCCGTCAGCGTCTGTACCTGGAAACCATGGAAGAGATGTACAGCAGCTCGAGCAAGGTATTGCTCAGCGGTGATCAGGGCCAGAACAGCCTGATGTACCTGCCGCTGGACAAGCTGATGGAAAGTCGTGGTACCACGACAGCGCCTGCGCGCACTGCCGAGCCGGTCGCACCTGCAGCAACCAGTGGCGATGTGCCGGTGAGTACCGAAACCCTGTCACGTACCCTGCGCAGCCGGAGTAGATAAATGAGCAACAAGTCACTTTTTACCCTGATTGCCGGCGCGGTATTGGCGCTGGTGGCATGGAACTGTTTTTACATAGTGGCGCAAACCGAACGGGCAGTACTGCTGCAGTTCGGTAAGGTAGCCGAGTCTGACGTGCCGCCCGGGCTGCACGTGAAAATCCCTTACGTCAACCAGGTGCGCAAGTTCGACGGCCGTCTGCTGACGCTTGATGCGCCGACCCAGCGTTTCCTGACCCTGGAAAAGAAGGCAGTGATGGTTGACGCTTTTGCCAAGTGGCGTGTGGCCAATGCCGACCAGTACTACACTGCCACTTCCGGCATGAAGCAGGTGGCTGACGAGCGTCTGGCGCGTCGTCTGGAAGCCGGTCTGCGTGACCAGTTCGGTAAGCGTACATTGCACGAAGTGGTCAGTGGTCAGCGCGACGAGCTGATGGCCAACATCACCGCTTCGCTGGACCGGCTGGCGCGCAAGGAGCTGGGTATTGAAATCATTGATGTGCGGGTCAAGTCGATTGACCTGCCGCGTGAGGTCAACCGCAGCGTGTTCGAGCGCATGAGCTCGGAGCGTGCCCGCGAAGCCCGTGAGCACCGCGCCAAGGGCAAGGAGCTGGCCGAAGGTATTCGCGCCGATGCCGACCGTCAGCGCCGTGTACTGCTGGCCGAGGCCTATCGTGAGGCAGAAGAGATTCGAGGTGACGGTGATGCGCGTTCCACTGCCATCTATGCCGATGCCTTTGGCCGGGATGCGGATTTCTATGCTTTCTACCGTAGTTTGCAGGCATACCGTGACAGCTTCTCCAGCAAGAGCGACGTGCTGGTGTTGACTCCGGACAGCGAGTTTTTCCGCTTCATGCAGTCCAAGTAAGCATCTGGTAACCAGAACAGGGCCCCGCCAGAGTGCGGGGCCTTTTTGTGTCTGGGTGCAGGCATTGTCAGAAGCAATGTCGACAAGCCCTGGTCTGCTCCTGTAGGCGGCTAAAAAACTATAAAGGTTTGAGGATTTTTGTTAGAATCCCCCTTTGTATGTGAAAGTACGAACCAATCCCAAGTGCAGACTGCCAGCAATGGCGTGTCTGCCATGCAGACCGGGGGCTCCCGGTTTTTTTGCGTGTGTCAGGGCCATAAACAGTCCGGATGCAAAGCGGTGAAATCAAGGGTTTAAAGAGGAAAACATGGCAACTCCGGAGCGTTGGTTACTGCCTGACGGCATCGAAGAGGTTCTGCCACGCCAGGCTGCGCGTGTCGAACAGTCACGACGAATGGTGCTCGACCTGTTTGCTTCCTGGGGCTATGAATATGTGGTGACGCCGCATATCGAGTTTCTTGATTCCCTGCTGACAGGACTTGGCAAGGAGCTGGCGCTGCGTACCTTCAGTGTTACCGATCCACTTAGCGGTCAGCTGATGGGTTTTCGTGCCGACATCACGCCGCAAGTGGCGCGTATGGATGCCCATAGTTTGCGTCGCGAAGGACCAAGCCGCTTGTGTTACGCAGGCAGCGTGGTGCATGCCAGGCCAAGAGCGCTGACCACCTCGCGCAGCCCGATCCAGCTGGGTGCCGAGCTCTATGGTGATGCCAGCCCGGCGGCGGATATTGAAGTGATCAGCCTGATGCTGGAAACCCTGCAGCAGGCCAATATTGACGATTTGCACCTTGATCTGGGCCATGTTGGCGTGTTCCGTGGTCTGGCCAAGGCGGCCAGCCTGTCGCCAGCAGCGGAAGAGCAGCTATTTGCCGCGCTGCAGCGCAAGGCGGTCACCGATGTGGCCGAGCTGACGGCAGAACTGCCGGAAGAACTGGCCGGTATGCTCAAGGCCCTGTGCAACCTTTGCGGTGGTCCCGAGGTGCTTGAGCGTGCCCGCGAAGTGCTGAATGCAGCGCCGCGTTCGGTGCGTGAGGCGCTTGAGCAGCTGCAGCATCTGGCTGATGTGCTGGCACAGCGTTATCCGGAGGTTCCGGTGTATTTCGATCTGAGCGAGCTGCGCGGCTACAACTATCACACAGGTGTGGTATTTGCCGCCTTTGTGCCCGGTGTGGGCCAGTCGATTGCCCAGGGCGGGCGCTATGATGATATTGGCGCGGTATTTGGCCGTGCGCGGCCAGCCACAGGTTTTTCCACTGACCTGAAAACACTGGTCAGCCTGGGGCGTGCTGAAGAGCAAGCTGGTCGCAATGCCATCTGGGCACCGGCCAGCGATGATGTTGCGCTATGGCAGGCGGTATGCGAGCTGCGTGCGCAAGGCGAAACCGTGATCCAGGCGCTGGCTGGCCAGACCGTTGATGATGCCGCCGGTTGTGATCGTAGCCTGGTGCTGCAGGATGGCCAGTGGCTGGTCCAGAAGATTTGATTGAAAATCCTGCCGGAAACCTCCGGCGGGGCAGATTTTGTGCTTAAGAGGGCAACTACCTATGGGTAAAAATGTGGTCATCCTTGGAACCCAGTGGGGTGACGAAGGCAAGGGCAAGATTGTCGACCTGTTGACGGACCAGGCGCAGGCCGTGGTGCGCTTCCAGGGCGGCCACAATGCCGGGCACACGCTGGTTATCGATGGCGAAAAAACTGTTCTGCACCTGATTCCGTCCGGCATCCTGCGCGACAATGTCGAGTGCATGATCGGTAACGGTGTGGTGCTGGCGCCTGATGCCCTGCTGAAAGAGATCACCAAGCTGGAAGAAAAAGGCATTCCGGTGCGCGACCGTTTGCGCATCAGTCCTTCCTGTACCCTGATCCTGCCTTATCACGTGGCGCTGGACCAGGCGCGTGAAGCTGCCCGTGTCGAAGGCAAGATCGGCACCACCGGTCGTGGTATCGGCCCGGCCTACGAGGACAAGGTAGCCCGCCGCGGCCTGCGTGTTGGTGACCTGTTCAATGCCGAGCGTTTTGCCGTCAAGCTGAAAGAAGTGATGGATCTGCACAACTTTGCCCTTGAGCATTTCTACAAGGTTGAGCCGGTCTGCTATGACACGGTCCTGAAAGATACACTGGCCTATGCGGAGATTCTCAAGCCGCTGATGCAGGATGTCACCGCGCGCCTGCACGAACTGCGTCGCCAGGGTGCGCACATCATGTTCGAGGGTGCCCAGGGCGCTCTGCTGGATATCGACCACGGAACCTATCCGTACGTCACCAGTTCCAGCACCACCGCCGGTGGTACTGCTACCGGCTCAGGTTTTGGTCCTCTGTACCTGGATTACATTCTGGGTATCACCAAGGCCTACACCACCCGTGTTGGCTCCGGTCCGTTCCCGACCGAGCTGTTTGACGAGACCGGTGCACGCCTGGCGGAGAAGGGGCACGAGTTTGGCTCCACCACCGGTCGTGCCCGTCGTTGTGGCTGGTTTGATGCGGTGATCCTGCGTCGTACTGCCGAGATCAACAGTATCTCTGGTCTGTGCCTGACCAAGCTGGACGTGCTGGATGGGCTGGAAACCGTCAAGATCTGTGTGGCCTACAAGAATGGTGCCGGTGAGCTGCTGAATGATGCGCCTACCGAGGCTGACAGCTACGACGAGCTGACCCCGGTCTACGAGGAAATGCCTGGCTGGACCGAGTCCACTCTGGGTGCTACCGAGCTGGATCAGCTGCCGGCCAATGCGCGCGCCTATGTGGAGCGTCTGCAGGAGCTGGTGGATACGCCGATTGATATCGTTTCTACCGGTCCTGACCGTAACGAAACCATCGTACTGCGTCATCCATATGCCTGATTGCTTGCGGTCAGTGTGACCGCATGGCACAAGAAAACCGGCCTTTTGCGCAAGCAGGGGCCGGTTTTTTGTTTGTGGTTTGCGCAGGTTTAGTGTGGTTTTGACGAATACGTTGATGTGTGGCCTGAACTTAAGAGTTTGCACCTGCCCGGCAAGGTGGCGCAAAGTCGCCGTGAATACATCCATGTAGGCTCCACGGCGGCATCCATGCCGCCAAGGCTTTGCGCCACCTCACCGGGCAGGTGCTGGCGACGCCCGGAGTTGCGTTCAGATTTAAATGGGTTTCTTTGATTGCTTTTTCCTGGAGCGAGCGCACAGCAGGAAGCTGGGTGGCGCATCAGGGTGCAGGTGGAGCAGGGCTTTGTCGCCATGGATGGCGACAGGGAGCTTACAGGGCAGTTTTTTGTTCCCGACAAAAACTGCATTTCCACCATCCTTGGCGGTCAGATGTACTTGCAGCGACCCTGCGGAATCTGCACCCTGATGACGCAAGCACAGCAAACAACAAGAAAGTAGAGAGAAGGGTCAAACTGCAGGCAATAAAAAACCCTCAAGCAATGCTTGAGGGTTTTTGGTGTTTGGTGCCCAGGAGAAGACTCGAACTTCCACAGCCGTTAAGCCACTAGTACCTG
>CAZKTB010000016.1:0-15530 GCA_964555485.1 uncultured Thiopseudomonas sp.
CCCATGAACTCTTCCTCGGACGGCAGACCCAGATAACGGGCACTGGCACCGGTGGCGATGATCAGCGCATCACAGGTGTAGGTACCGCTGTCACCAATCAGGGTGAAGGGGCGCTCCTGCAGCTTGGCGGTGTGAATGTGATCAAACACTATTTCGGTGTCGAAACGCTCGGCATGGGCCTGCATCTGCGCCATCAGGTCAGGGCCGGTCAGCCCTTCCGGGCCACCTGGCCAGTTGTCGACATCGGTAGTGGTGGTCAGCTGGCCGCCTGCCTGCATGCCGGTGATCAGCAGCGGCTTCAGGTTGGCACGGGCGGTATAGACGGCTGCACTGTAGCCGGCAGGGCCGGAACCGAGAATCAGAACTTTGGCATGACGCACTTCAGACATGGACGTTCTCCAGATTGGGCCCGGCGCTGCGGGCACTTTTGCAAGGTTTTACAGTCTCACCAGCAGCCTCTTGCCGCTATCTGTTTCTGTAAAAAATCATGTGGCAAGGGTACACTAAACCGTCTTTTTTTGCCCTTCTGCCGTTGTCGCAGGCGGGCAGCACTTCCTCAACATAAGGTCAGCCATGTCTGCCAATTTGTTTTCCGGCCCGGATTATCTGGCTGCCGGCTTCAAGATGATCAACCAGCCCGGCCTGCGCCGCTTTGTGGTGCTGCCACTGACAATCAATATTCTGGTCTTTTCTGGTCTGCTCTGGTTCGCCTTCAGCCGTTTCAACGGCTGGGTCGAGGCCTTCGTGCCGAGCCTGCCCGACTGGCTGTCATTCCTCAACTATGTACTCTGGCCGCTATTCGTTGCGCTGGTGGCATTGATGGTGTTTTTCACCTTCACCACATTGGCCAACCTGATCGCCTCGCCATTCAATGCCTTTCTGGCAGAGAAGGTCGAGATTGTCGCCCGCGGCAAGGACCCCTTTCCACCCTTCAGCTGGACCGAGCTGGCCGCCATGGCTCCACGCACCCTGTGGCGCGAGCTGCGCAAGCTGGGCTATTTTCTGCCACGCGCACTGGGCCTGCTGATCCTTTCGCTGATACCGGGCATCAACCTGGTGGCGGCACCGCTCTGGCTGCTGTTCAACATCTGGATGATGGCCGTGCAATACGTCGACTATCCGGCCGACAACAACAAGGTCAGCTGGCCGGCCATGCTGCACTGGCTGCGCCAGCACCGCTGGGCTAGCCTGAGCTTTGGCGGCATCACCTATCTGGCCGTCATGGTGCCTGTGTTCAACCTGCTGGCCATGCCGGCGGCGATTGCCGGCGGCACATTGCTCTGGGTTGATGGCAACCCGGACAGCGACAGCCACTAAACAAAAACGGATGCCCGCGGGCATCCGTTTTTTTACCTCTGTCCTGATCAGCTGACCTCGACCGCTGTCAGCTGCCAGATGTCCTCGTTGTAATCCTGCATGGTGCGGTCCGTCGAGAACTTGCCGCTGCGTGCAGTATTGAGGATGCTCAGTGTGGTCCAGCGCTCGACATCGGCAAATGCCTGGGCCGCCTGTTCCTGAACATCGACATAGCTGCGGAAGTCGGCCAGGGTCACCCAGGGATCCGAGTGCGCCTTGACACCGGCAATGAGGTCATCAAACAGCCCGTATTCGTGCTGGTTGAAATGACCTGATTCCAGCAGGTGCATCACCGCCTGCAGGTCGCTGTCACGGTCAATGTAGTCTTGCGGATTGTAGTTCGGCACCAGTCGCTGCACTTCGTCGGCATGCAGTCCGAACAGGAAGAAGTTTTCCTCGCCAACCTCTTCACGGATCTCCACGTTGGCACCATCCAGCGTACCTATGGTGACAGCACCGTTCATCATGAACTTCATGTTGCCGGTACCTGAGGCTTCCTTGCCCGCGGTAGAGATCTGCTCTGACAGGTCGGTACCGGGCGCAATCACCTCCATGGTGGATACGCTGTAGTTGGGGATGAATACCACTTTCAGGCGATCGCCGACTTCAGGGTCGGCATTGACCACTTTGGCAATATTGTTGACCAGTTTGATGATCTTTTTCGCCATGTGGTAACCGGGTGCCGCCTTGCCGCCAAACACTACTACGCGGTTGACCCAGTTGGCGGTATCGCCCCGCTTGATGCGTGCATAGAGGTGGATCACGTGCAACGCATTCAGCAACTGACGCTTGTATTCATGGATACGCTTGACCTGTACATCAAACAGCGAGTCCGAACTGACCTGCACGCCGGTTTCGCGCTCGATCAGGGTGGCCAGCCGCTGCTTGTTTTCCAGTTTGATGTCACGCCAGGTCTGGCGGAAAGCCGGATCCTCAAGATAGCCCTCCAGCTGTGACAACCTGGTCAGATCGGTCACCCACTGCTCGCCCAGCACATCGTCCAGCAGTGCGCGCAGCCCGGGGTTGGCAGCCGCCATCCAGCGCCTTGGGGTAACGCCATTGGTCTTGTTGTTGAACTTCTCCGGCCACAATCGGTAAAAGTCGTTGAACAGGCCGTCCTTGAGCAACTCCGAGTGCAGCGCAGCAACACCGTTGACCGAGAAGCTGCCAACGATCGCCAAATGCGCCATGCGCACCTCTCCCTGCCCGCCGATGATGGACAGCCGGTGCTGTCGTTCCACATCGCCGGGCCACTTCATCGCCACCTTGGCCAGGAAACGGCGGTTGATCTCCTCGATGATCTGCATCGGACGTGGCAACAGTCGCCACATCAGTTCGCCGGGCCAGGTTTCCAGCGCTTCGGGCAGCAATGTGTGGTTGGTATAGGCCATGGTGGCGGTAACGATCTTCCATGCCTCTTCCCAGGGCAGGCGCTTTTCATCAACCAGCAGGCGCATCAGCTCGGCCACTGCCAGGCTCGGGTGGGTGTCGTTGAGCTGGAATACGTTGTTTTCGGCAAACTTCTCGTAGCCCTCGTTGAAACGCTCCCAGTTGGCCAGCACATCCTGCAGACTGGCTGATACCAGGAAGTACTGCTGGCGCAGGCGCAGTTCCTTGCCGCTCTCGCTGGAATCGTTGGGGTACAGCACCATGGTGATGTTTTCCGCTTCGTTCTTGGCAGCTACCGCCTCGAAATAGGAACCGGCGTTGAACGCATTCAGCTTGAAGCTTTCCTGGGCCTTGGCATGCCACAGGCGCAGGGTATTGACGGTCTGGTTCTTGTAGCCCGGAATCGGCACATCAAAGGGCACTGCCAGCACCTCTTCAGCATCTTCCCAGTGCACGATGTGCACGCCGGTCTCCGCGTTCACATAGTCGCGGCAGTAGCCGCCAAAACGTACGATTCTGGTGTATTCGGCACGCTTCAGCTCCCAGGGATAGCTGCCAAAGGCCAGCCAGTGATCCGGCTCTTCCACCTGGAAACCGTTCTGGATCAGCTGGCGGAACATGCCGTACTCATAACGCAGGCCGTAGCCCATGACCGGCAGCTGCAGGGTGGCGCAGCTGTCGATGAAACAGGCGGCCAGCCGGCCCAGACCACCGTTACCCAGCCCGGCATCAGCTTCGACGGCCTCAATGGCCTCAAGATCCTGCCCCAGCCCCTGCAAGGCTTCGGTTACATTCTCTTCCAGCCCCAGGTTGAGCAGGTTGTTGCCCAGCGTGCGGCCAATCAGAAACTCCATCGACAGGTAATAGCCACGCTTGGGCTGGGCCTTGTGATAGCTGGCCCAGGTGCGCCGCCAGTTGTCCACCAGCCTGGCACGAATCACCAGTACCAGTGCACGCAATTTGTAGTCGACATCAGATGTCAGTTCACGCCCCAGGTGGTAGCGCAAATAATTGATAAAGTCATGCTCCAGACTGTCCTTGTCATTTTGCAGCCTGCTTTCGAAGTCCTGCTTCATTGTTTAGTGCTCCTTGGTATAGAGATCTGCATATGCCCGGGCGCTTTGCTCCCATGAGAAAGACTGCTCCATGGCCGCGCGCTGCATCTGCTGCCAGAGTCGCGGTCTGGAATACAGGTACAGTGCATGCTCCAGCGCCGAATGCATGGCATGTGCTTCCGGATCATAAAAAACGAATCCGGTTGCGGTTTTTTGTGCCAGGTTTTCTTCACTGGCGTTGATCACGGTATCGGCCAGTCCGCCTGTATGATGTATCAGCGGCAAGGTGCCGTAGGCCAGGCTGTACAGCTGGTTCAGGCCGCAAGGCTCGAAGCGGGAAGGCATCAGGAAAATGTCGGCAGCGGCCTCGATCTGATGGGCCAGTTCCTCGGAATAGCCGATATGGACAAAGGCATGTTCGGGATACTCTGTCGCCAGCCGGCGCAGCTCCTGCTCGTAATGTGCATCACCGCTGCCGACGCACACCAGACAGACACGCCCCTGCTCCAGCAATGGCGGCACCACCTGCAGCAGCAGGTCAATGCCCTTCTGGCTCACCAGCCGGCCAATGAAGCCCAGCAGTGGCAGCTTGCCCGCCTGCTCCGGATCTTTTGCACCCAGCCGTTGCAGCAGCGCCAGCTTGTTGCGCTTCTTGCCGGCCACATGACCGCTGCCAAGCGCATAGTTCTCATGCAGGTAGGGGTCCGTAGCCGGGTTCCAGACTGCGGTATCAATGCCGTTGAGGATGCCATGCAGACGGCCCTGGTCACGTGTCGTGCGCATGATGCCGGCAAAGCCGTAGGCAAACTCTTCACTGCAGATTTCCCTGGCATAGCTGGGGCTGACCGTGGTCACGGCATCGGCATACTGGATGCCGGCCTTGAGCATTGACAGCAGGCCATGAAACTCGACTCCCTGCATGCTCCACCAGTGCCAGGGCAGCCAGAGGCTGTCAAACAGGGACTTGGGGAAGTAGCCGGCATAGGCCATGTTGTGAATGGTGAACAGGGTACGTGGAGGCTGGCGCTCTTCACGCAAGAAGGCCGGTACCAGTCCGGTTTGCCAGTCGTTGGCATGCACCACATCGGCACGCCAGTCGAGTCCGGCACGATCCATTGCCAGCTCGGCCACGGCCCGGGAAAACACGGCAAAACGCTCACCGTTATCCCACCAGTCCTTGCCGTCCGGGGCCAGATAGGGATTGCCCGGCCGATCAAACAGGCCCGGAATGTCCAGCAACCAGACTTCCTGCTCCAGCCCGGGGACCTGCAGCTCAAGCACTCGTACATTGCGCATGCGACCGGCCCCGCCAACGGCAAAGCTGGTCAACACCCGCCAGTGCGGGTAACGCTCGAGAACCTGCTGATAGGCCGGCAGTACCAGCCTGACATCATGCCCCAGCTGCGCCAGCGCGCCCGGCAGACTGCCGGACACATCAGCCAAGCCGCCGGTCTTGATCAGCGGATGGGCTTCGGAAGTTGCAAACAGTATTTTCATGTAGCGGTGACTCGTTCAGTTTGTTCTTGTTTCTCATCGGATTGTGTCCGTTTGAAGACGACACAGCCCAGCGGCGGCAAAGTCAGACTGGCAGACACCGGCCGTCCCATCCAGGGGTGACGGTCCACTTGCAATGCGCCGGCATTGCCCAGATTGCTGCCGCCATACCAGGCTGAGTCGGAGTTGAAGATCTCTTCATAGTGGCCGTCTTCGGGCAGTCCCACACGATAGCGATAACGCGGTACCGGCGTGAAGTTGAACACGCAGACCAGGCTTTCTTCCTCGCCATGGCGGGCAAAACTCAGCACCGACTGGTTATAGTCGTGACAGTCGATCCAGCTGAAACCGCCAGCCTCGAAATCCCGCTCATGCAGGGCCGGCTCGCTGGTATACAGCCGGTTCAGGCAGCGCACCAGCTCCATGATGCCGCGATGATTGGGCGCGTCACACAGATGCCAGGGCAGGCCAACGGCCTCGTTCCACTCGGTCCACTGGCCGAAGTCACAGCCCATGAACAACAGCTTCTTGCCCGGATGCAGCCACTGGTAACTGAGCAGCAAACGCAAGTTGGCCATCTTTTGCCAGTCATCGCCTGGCATCTTGCCGGCCAGCGAGCCCTTCAGGTGTACCACTTCGTCGTGCGAGAACGGCAGGATGAAGTTTTCGCTGTAGGCATACATCTGACTGAAGGTCAGCTGGTTGTGATGGAAGGGGCGGTAGACCGGATCCTTGCTGAAGTAATCCAGGGTGTCATTCATCCAGCCCATATTCCACTTCATGGAAAAGCCCAGCCCGCCCATCCAGGTCGGACGCGACACCATGGGCCAGGAGGTTGATTCCTCGGCCATTACCAATGCGCCCGGGTGCTTGCTGTGCACCTCGTGGTTGAGCTGCTGCAGGAAGGCAATGGCATCGAGGTTTTCCCGACCACCGTACTTGTTCGGCAGCCAGTCGCCCTCGTTGCGTGAATAGTCCAGATACAGCATGGACGCCACCGCATCAACACGCAGACCGTCGATATGAAACTCCTGCAGCCAGTAAAGGGCATTGGCGATCAGGAAGTTGCGTACCTCGTTGCGGCCGAAATTGAAGATGTAGGTACCCCAATCACGGTGCTCGCCCAGACGCGGGTCGGCATGCTCATATAGCGCCGAGCCGTCAAAGCGCGCCAGCGCGAAGAAATCCCGGGGAAAGTGTGCCGGTACCCAGTCGAGAAACACGCCGATCCCGTGCTGGTGACAATGGTCGACAAAATAACGGAAGTCGTCCGGCGAGCCGAAACGGCTGGTTGGCGCATAGTAGCCCGAAGTCTGGTAGCCCCAGGATTCGTCCAGCGGGTGCTCGCTGATGGGCAGCAGCTCGATATGGGTGTAGCCCATCCATTTGACGTAGTCCACCAGCCGGTGGGCAATTTCCCGGTAATTGAGAAAGCCGCCGGCATCATCCCGCTGCCAGGAGCCCAGATGCACCTCGTAGATGCTGACCGGCTGGCTGTTCCAGGCAAACTCTTCACGCTGCTGTTGCCAGTCGGCATCACGCCACTGGTAACTGCTGTCGAACACCAGCGAGGCGGTTTGCGGGCGTAGCTCCATGGCACGGGCATAGGGGTCGGTCTTGGTGAAGACATCACCGCTGTTGCTGTTGCGGATTTCGAATTTGTAATTGTCGCCGGACTGCAGGCCGGGCATGAACAGCTCCCACACGCCGGAGCCGCCCCGGTTGCGCATCGGGTGGCGCAGGCCGTTCCAGCCATTGAAGTCACCGACGACGGAAACCCGCTCCGCCGACGGTGCCCAGACGGCAAAACGCACACCGGACACGCCATCAATGATGGTCTGGCGTGCGCCCAGATGCTGGTAGATTTCCCAGTGTTGACCTTCGGCAAACAGGTGCAAGTCGAGCTCGCCCAGCAGCACATCAAAGGAGTACGGAGACACCTGACTGTAGCTGTTGCCATCATGGTCGTCCCAGTGCACCTCGTAATGTTGCGGCAAGGCGGCAAGCTGCACCGCATCCGGCTGCAGCACGAACAGGCCGCTGTCGGTGACGCGCTGCATCATCAATCCGTCGTCCAGTCGCACCTGTCGCGCAGTCGGCATCCAGACCCGTATTTCTTGCCTGCCATCGGCAGAGGCATGCAAGCCGAGCAGCTGGAAGGGGTCGTGCAAGCGCCCCTGTTCCAGCCGGGTAATCAGTTCCTGATTCATTGCGTGTCTCCTGCCTGTGTCAGGCGATTGCTTTGCTTAACCCAGTGATGGATACGTGACGCCAGATCATCCGGCACCTGTTCCCACTGAAACTGCCAGCCCCAGTTGCCTTCAGTCGTGCCGGGCACGTTCATGCGGTGGCTGCCATCCAGCCCCAGCCAGTCCTGCATCGGCACCATCGCCAGCCGCGCCACCGACTGCAGGACCGTGACGATCAGTGGCCAGGGCATCTCGCCAGCCTCCGTAGCCACCTGCGTCAGCATCCAGTCACGGGTACCTGGGTGCAGGTCGTGCAGCCAGCCCATGCAGGTGTCATTGTCATGAGTTCCTGTATACACCACCGAGTTTTCCACCAGGGATTCCGGCGCATGCGGATTATCCGGCAAGCCGCTGAAGCCGAACTGCAGCACCGACATGCCCGGCAAGTCGAACTGCTCTTTCAGCTGCACAACTTCAGGAGTGATCAGGCCCAGATCCTCCACCACCAGTGGCAGCGGCTGAAACTCCTGCTGCAGCCGCTTGAGCAGTTTCTCGCCCGGCGCCTTGCGCCAGCAGCCGTTGATTGCAGTCTCCTCGTCGGCGCGTATTTCCCAGCTGGCCTCAAGGCCGCGAAAATGGTCAATACGCAGCAGGTCGAACAGCTCCAGCGCAGCCTTGACCCGGCGACACCACCAGGCAAAACCGTCCTGTTCCATCGCCTGCCAGTCGTAATGCGGATTGCCCCAACGCTGGCCGGTTTCCGAAAAATAATCCGGCGGCACACCAGTAACCACGGTCGGCTGCAGGTTTTCATCCAGCCGGAATTGCTGCGGCTGCACCCAGACTTCGACGCTGTCATGGGCAACAAAGATCGGCATGTCACCAAACAGCCGGATACCCCGTGCCGCGGCATCGGTGCACAGTTGCTGCCACAGCACCTGCAGCTGGAACTGGGCTTTTTTCAGCTGCAAGATTTCGTCCAGCCGGCTGTCCGCCACCTGCGCCAGCATGACCGGATTACGCAGCTTGTACGGCTGCGGCCAGTCATACCAGGGCCGGTAGCCGAACTGGCGGCGCAGCACCATGAACAGGGCATAGTCATTCAGCCAGTGGGGCGGCTGTTGCAGGTAACGCCGGAAAGCCTCCTCGTCCACCTGTGACTCCCAGTCCGCCGGCAGCAGCCGCGGATTCAGCGCAAAGGCCGACAGGCTGTGGTAAGGCGACAGGTCATCGTGAGGAGCTGTTAGCGGCAGCACCTGCCACACCGACAATCCTGCGGCCTGCATCCAGTCCAGAAAACGCCAGGCATGCGCATCCAGTACACGATTGGGCAAGGATGTCGGGTGTAAAAGCACTCCGGCTGCGCGTTCTGTCATCTGGTCTTCCTGTCCTTTAGAAATATGAAATTCGACGCTTCGTCAGTTGCGCCGCATGGTGCCCGAGTTTTCCATCTGGCCACCGCCATGCGAGATTGGCTGCGCCAGTGATTCCGGCACCGGCTCACCGAGCAGCACATAGAGCTTTTCCAGGTGCTGGCGATACAGCAGCTCAAAGTCGTGCACCGAATCTGTCGGGTTATAGTCGCCAAACCACCAGAACCAGTCGGAGCCTTCGCAAATCGCCAATTGCTCTGCGGCTGCATCCAGTTGCTGCTCGTCCAGCCGCCCGCTCTCACGCACCCGGTCGAAGACCTGCTTGGCCGCTACCAGCATGTCCCAGCCAAGGTTTTTGTCCTTCTCGCCAATCCAGGTGGAGAACGAGCCGTAAACCCAGCTGCCCGCCACCAGACTGGCCAGCGGCAGCGGCTCGGCACCCTGCTGCAGCGCATCACTGAAAGTGGTCATCTCCAGTCGCGGGTGACGCGACAGGGCCCGGTAAAAAGCAGTCAAGAAATAATGTGCGTTGTTCGGGTAATACTCCCAGGCATTCTCGCCATCCAGCACCACCGTTACCACGTGACTGCCAACACTATCACCGAGGAAGTTGGCGATATTTTCCATGTTCTGACAAAAATCCCGGGCGGCATCTTCTGCCTGCCAGTCCTTGTACTGGAAGCCGATCAAGTCAGACAGGCCGTCATCACGGAAAAACAGCTTGCACTGATGGTTATCGAGCCGGGCTGGCCGATACAGCGCCTTGTTGCACAGCGTTGCCGCATCCAGTCCGGAGCTCAGGCAGGAATTGTGCCATACCGCCTGCCCGGAAGCGGTCCACTGGATGCCGTATTCGTCGAGCAGAGCCACTGCTTCGGCGCTCACACCACCCTCGGACAGCCAGATACCGCGGGGCTTGCAGCCGAAGTTGTCTTCAAACACCTGCAGGCCCTTGTCCATGTGCCAGCGCGCCCGCTCCAGTCCGCCAGGATAGCTTTCACTATGCGGACGTGGCGCCTGCGGCTGGGTGGCCGCCATGCTGTCAAAGTCCAGCAGCAACGGCACGATCGGATGTCCGTAGGGACTGGCCGACAACTCGATCTGGCCACTCTCAAACAGGCTGCGGTACCTGGGTATCAGGTCCTGCATGGCATCATGAATGACCTGCAGCAGCATGCGCCGGTCCGCCTCATCAAAACCGCGCGCCTTGTCCATCAGTTGCCCGACCCGGGAGTCGCGCTGGTGCACGCTGACGCCCATCCAGGCCAGGTGATACCAGACCAGCAAATCGTGAAAGAACTGCTCGTCCAGAAACATCAGCCCCTGCCCGGCCATGGCCGCATGGTGCAGCAAGGGCTGGCAGACATCCAGCAAGCCCTGAAACTCAGCATGCGGTGCGATCATCGTCGGAAGGTGGGCACGCTGACAGTCATGCAGCAGCCTTGCCCGTTTCCCGACATCCGCAGGAACCGGGCTGACCCCGGCCAGCAGGTTCAGCATGTCATCGCGCATGGGCTGCCCGTGCTGTAGCCAGCCTGACAGCTGTTGTACATAGTCGTGCAGCTGGTCCAGCAAGACCGGGGCAAAGTTCACTACCACACGGGCATCCGGGTTGTCTTCCAGATGCGCCACCATGTCGGCATAGTCCTTGATTGCATGCAGATACACCCAGGGCAAACGATATTGCCCGTCTCTGCCATCCCGGTAATGCGGCTGGTGCATATGCCAGCACAGCACCACCTTCAACTTGTCTGCATGTTTCACAGTCATAACCTAAAAGCTTATTCACCGTCCCGCCAACAGGGCCGACACGGCATTGATCAGCGAACTCAACGGGTAAAGTGCAGGCTCTGCCCCAGCATTTCGGGCGTTACCAGTACCAGACCGCTATCATCATCGACATAGAAACGCTTGCGGTCCTCGATAGGGTCATGGCCGATACGGGTATCCGGCGGAATCACGCAGCCCTTGTCGATAATCGCCCGGTTGATGGCGCAGTTGCGACCCACATCCACGTTGGGCAGCAAAACCGAATCCTTGATTTCCGAAAAGCTGTGCAGGGTACAGCCACTGGAAACCACCGAACGCTTGATCTTCGAGCCCGACACAATGCAACCGGCCGACACCATGGAGTCGATCGCCTGACCGCGGCGCCCCTCATCATCAAAAGTGAACTTGGCCGGTGGCATCTGCGCCTGGTAAGTCCAGATCGGCCAGCTGCGATCATACAGGTTCAGCTCCGGCACGATCGAGCACAGGTCCATATTGGCCTGCCAGAACGACTCCAGGGTACCTACATCACGCCAGTAGGCCGGCTCGCCAGATTCGTTCTGGAACGGATAGGCCAACACATGATGGCTGTCGATGATCGACGGAATGATGTCCTTGCCGAAGTCGTTGCTGGACCTGGGGTTGTCGTGATCCTCGATCAGTTTCTGGAACAGGAACTTGGTGGAAAAGACGTAGATCCCCATGGATGCCAGCGCCACACCTGGTTTGCCGGGCATGGATTCCGGGTTGGCCGGTTTTTCGGTAAAGCGCTCCACCCGCATCTGCTCATTCACCGACATCACGCCAAAACCGCGCGCCTCCGGCACCGGTACCTCGATACAGCCAATGGTCACATCAGCGCCACGACGCACATGCTCCACCAGCATCTCGCTGTAATCCATGGTGTAAATATGATCACCACCCAGCACCAGTACATACTCAGGGCTGTAGCGGCGCAGGATGTCGAGGTTCTGGTACAGCGCATCAGCGGTACCACGGTACCAGCCCTTGTCGATGCGCTGCTGCGCAGGCAACAGCTCGACAAACTCGCCAATCTCGTAACGCATGAAGTTCCATGCGCGCTGCACGTGGCGGATCAGTGAGTGCGACTTGTACTGGGTCAACACACCAATCTGGCGAATGCCCGAGTTGACGCAGTTGGACAAAACAAAGTCGATAATCCGGTATTTGCCGCCAAAGGGCACTGCCGGTTTGGCACGCCACTCGGTTAGTGCACGCAAGCGGCTGCCCTCGCCACCTGCCAGCACCAGCGCCAGGGTATTGCGGGTCAGCGCACTTGCCGACCTGATCTGGGTAAAATCATCCATCTTCACTGTCCTCCAGACTGTAATTCAACCATTTGTCGTACCAGCCGCGCTGCGCCCCTGAGGCCCAGCTCCTTGTCCCTGACCAGATATACCGGCATGCGGCACACCAGTTCTGCCATGCGCCCTTTGGCCTGCATGGCCTGTAGGAAGCCGGCCTGCTGCATCCAGTGGCTGATTTTCCCAGCCACCCCGCCCGCAATATAAATGCCGCCCGGAGCCGGCCAGAACATCGCCAGACTGCCAAGATAGCTGCCGTACATGGCGACAAAAGCCGACAGGGTCTGGCAGGCTACAGGGTCGCCCTGCCCGGCCCGGGCAGAAACCTCTGCTGCCGTGATTTCGCCAGCCAGTCGCGGGTGCTCCAGTCCGGACAAAAAACCATGCAACAGAACCAGCCCGGGCCCGGACAGGATCCGCTCCCAGGACACATGTTCCCATTGTCGCCACAACCAGCGTAGCAGGTCTTGCTGGAGATCATCTGCAGGCGCAAAACTCATATGGCCGCCTTCACAGGCTACGGGTATATGCCGTCCTCCGCAAACAAAAACCGGTGCTACGCCAAGCCCGGTACCGGCGCCAACCACCAGCCGGTGACCATGGGCTTGCGGCTGTCCAGGGTTCAACACCAGCAGACGCTCTGCCGAAAGCTCATCCACACCGCAGGCCGCTGCCTGGAAGTCATTTACCAGCTGTACCCTGTCAATGCCGCAGTGCTGCTCCAGCCAGTCGGCATCCACCTGCCACGGCAGGTTGGTCAGGACTGCCTGCCGGCCACTGACCGGCCCTGGCAGACCGATACAGGCTGCGGCAAAGCCTGCCAGCCCATGCTGTTGCCGAAACTGGTTGATGGCATCGTCCAGCCCGGAAAAATCCGCACTGGGAGCAATGCTTCCTGCCAGCCATCCACCGTCGCGGCTCAAGGCCTGTAGTCGTACCCAGGTTCCGCCAATATCAGCCGCCAGCAACATGCGTTTGTCCAAGCAAGGAAATAATAAATAACATACTTGTAAAGTATAGCAAAATGCTCACCCCGGAGCTGCTCGCTACAGCCTCACAGCCCCCGTAAGAAATTACAACCCATTGTTGCATCGACAAAAAACCGGCCATGACGGCCGGTTTTCCTGTTTTTTCAGCTATGACTGTCTGCCTCAGCCTTTCAGCGGCACCAGGCGCGGGGCAATCATGTGCTCCGGTTTGAGGATATCAAGCAGCATCTCCTCTTCCAGCAAGCATTCTTCCCGTACCAGTTCCAGCACGCTGCGGCCGGTGGCCAGTGCCTGCTTGGCAATCCGTGAGGAGTTCTCGTAACCGATGTAGGGGTTCAGCGCGGTAACCAGACCGATGGAGCGCTCCATCAGTTCGCGGCAGTGTTCCTCGTTGGCGGTAATGCCTTCAACACAGTGTTCGCGCAGCATATCCATGGCACGACGCAACAGGCGGATGGAATCAAACATCTTCCAGGCAATCAGTGGCTCCATCACATTCAACTGTAGCTGGCCGGCCTCGGCCGCCATGGTCAGGGCCAGATCGTTGCCGATAACATCGAATGCCACCTGGTTGACCGCTTCCGGAATGACCGGATTGACCTTGCCCGGCATGATCGAGCTGCCCGGCTGGCGTGCCGGCAGGTTGATCTCGTTGATGCCGGTGCGCGGCCCACTGGACAGCAGACGCAGGTCATTGCAGATTTTTGACAGCTTGGTCGCGGTACGCTTGAGCATGCCGGAGAACAGTACAAAGGCACCCATGTCATAGGTGGCCTCGATCAGGTTGGGTGCCGGCTTGATCGGATGGCCGCTGATCACCGCCAAGCGCTCTACCGCCAGCCCCTGGTAACGCGGGTCGGCGTTGATACCGGTACCAATGGCGGTGCCACCCAGGTTGACCAGGCAGAACAGGTCCTGGGCCAGGGTACGGAAGCGGCCGAGATCTTCACTCAGGTTGTGGGCAAACGCCTTGAACTCCTGCCCCAGCGTCATGGGCACCGCATCCTGCAGCTGGGTACGGCCCATTTTCAATACGTCGGAGAATTCGTCACCTTTTTGCTCGAACGCCTTGATCAGGCGGTCCAGACTCAGCAGCAACTCGTGGTGCCCCAGCATCAGGCCGACACGGATGGCCGTCGGATAGGCATCGTTGGTTGACTGCGCCATGTTGACATCATTGTTCGGGTGCAGGTACTCGTACTCGCCCTTTTCCTTGCCCATGTACTCCAGCGCCAGGTTGGCAATCACCTCGTTGGCGTTCATGTTGGTGGAAGTACCGGCCCCGCCCTGGATCATGTCGACAATGAACTGGTCGTGGTAATGGCCCTGGATGATCTTGTGACAGGCATCTGTAATGGCGGCATGCTTTTCAGCACCCAGGTAACCCAGCTGATGGTTGGCATCGGCAGCGGCCTGCTTGACCATTGCCAGCGCGCTGACAAAGTCCGGGTAATGAGACAGGGGCACACCGCTCAGGTTGAAGTTGTGCATGGCCCGCAGAGTCTGAATGCCATAGTAGGCACTCTTGGGTACGGGCAAGGAGCCCAGCAGGTCATGCTCTGAACGAAACGATGTGGTGGACATATGTACTTAACCTTGTATGCCTGTATTGAGTGACGCCGTTATTCCAGGTAGATAAAAAAATCCGCCGGTAACTTTAAAGCCTAGCGGGGCTTGTGTTCAAATATTTTTAAGACTATTTCGTGATGGTCGTATCTGTTTCACTTATGGCAGCCGGATCGCCTTCCTCTTCACGTTGCTCGCTACCCAGTTCGGCAATGGCTTTCAGCCGTGCAACCACCTTGCCATTAATGCTGTCTTCCGGGTAGTTGCCCTGCTCGTCCGGCTGACCCGGTTCCTGTCCGCTCAGCAGTGCCAAAGCCTGCTGAACATCATCAACCACATATACCGAAAACTGGCCGCTATCCACAGCCGCCAGAACCTCGTCACGCAGCATCAGGTTTTTCTGGTTGGCCCGCGGAATGATGACACCCTGCTTGCCGGTCAGACCGCGCTCGCGACACAGCTGGAAAAAACCCTCGATTTTTTCATTCACGCCGCCAACCGCCTGCACCTCGCCAAACTGGTTGATCGAGCCGGTAATCGCATAGCACTGCTTCAAAGGTACACGTGCCAGCGCGGAAATCAGTGCACAGACCTCACCCAGTGAAGCGCTGTCACCATCCACATAGCCGTAGGACTGCTCCAGTGCAATGCTGGCGGAAATCGCCAGCGGATACTCCTGGGCATACTGGCTGCCCATATAGCCGGTCAGAATCATCACGCCCTTGGAGTGGATCGGCTGACCCAGGGTAACTTCCCGTTCGATATCAACAATGCCGTTGCTGCCTGGGTGTACAGTGGCCGAAATGCGTGCCGGCATGCCGAATTCCGAATCGCCGGCCTGCAGTACGGTCAGACCATTGCATTTGCCCACAGCGGCGCCATCGGTATCAATCAGGATCACCCCGGCCAGCATGTCATCCAGGATATTGCGGGAAATCCGCCCGGTACGGCGCATGCGGGCAGCAATCGCCTGCTCGATATGCTCAGCCCCGATCAACTCCTGCTGTTGCTTGCCGCACAGGAA
>CAZKTB010000016.1:15630-16877 GCA_964555485.1 uncultured Thiopseudomonas sp.
TCGAGCAGCGGCGACTCCATCTTCAGCTGACGTGAGTGCAGGGCACGCTTCAGCGCTTCCCAGACAAAGGGCTCCGGCAGCAGCTTCTCCGCTTCAAGAATCAGATAGCCACCATTGGCCCGGTGCAGGGCACCGGGACGCAGCTGCCGGTAACTGGTGTAGAGCATGCCCTGGTCCGAGCTGTACTCGATGCGACCAAACAGGTTGTCATAGGTCGGATGCGGCTCGAACACCACGGGAGCACCACCGTTGTGACTATGGCCAATTACAGTGTTGGGACCATATTGCTCCTCCAGCAATTTACGCCGGACACTGTCACCGTGCTCCTCATCAACCAGCTGCTCAACCACAGTTTTCAGCAGGTTGCCCTGCATCGCCTGCAAATAGGCCTGCACGCTCGGGTAGTCGCCGTACTTGGCAGCCAGCAGCGCCATGCTGGACTCCAGTGCCAGGCTGATGGTTTCCTCGTTCAGGCTGCGCAGCTCATTGCTCGACTCGCGCTTCCACAGCGGCAGACTGGACAGCTCGGTATTCAGCTGTTCTTCCAGCCAGGCAATATCGGCATGAAACTGTTCACGCTCGGCTTCCGGGCGCTGTGCAAACTCGGCCTCGTCCAGTGCCCTACCCTCGAACATGGGCGTAAAGGCAATATTGGTGCTGTCCCTGTACAGGGCAATATTTTTTTCCAGTGCCAGCTTTTCGACCCGGTCCAGCACCTTGTCGTACTTCTTGTTGAAACCTCGATCAATGGCACTTTTTTTCTGCTGCCAGCTGGGTGTTTCGAACACCGCCGGAAAGGCAGACAGGATGGTATCCAGCAACCCGGAAATATCACGACAGAACTCGCTACCCATACCGGCCGGCAGCTCAATCGCGTGCGGTTCGCGCGGTTCGTCGAAGTGATTGACATACAGCCAGTCGGAAGGCGTCGGGGCCTGCTGCGCCACCTCGTTCAGATGACGCTGTACATAAGAAAAGCGGCCCGACCCCGGCTCGCCCATGACAAAGACGTTATAGCCGGAACGCGGCATTGCCACGCCGAACTCCAGTGCTTCCACGGCCCTTGCCTGCCCCAGCACACCGGTGAACGGTTCCAGTTCATCGGTCCGCTGAAACGGAAACATTTCTTCGGGCAGCAGGCGCGTCAGGCTGGCAGCCGGCAAGCGCAGCTGCTGCAGCTTGGAGTCAGACATGGAGAATCCTTGTAATGTTGAAAGCGCACAGGTGCCCCGCAATGACACCTTTCA
>CAZKTB010000016.1:16977-18838 GCA_964555485.1 uncultured Thiopseudomonas sp.
GCATCGGCAACTTTGACAAAGCCAGCGATGTTCGCGCCTTTGACATAGTTGACCTTGCCATCTTCCATGCCATAGTTGACGCATGATGCATGAATGCCCTGCATGATGTTATGCAGCTTGGCATCCACTTCACCGTCAGTCCACAGCAGACGCATGGCGTTCTGGGACATTTCCAGACCACTGACCGCCACACCGCCGGCGTTCGATGCCTTGCCCGGAGCGAACAGGATACCGGCTTCCTGGAACAGGTCGATTGCCTCCAGCGTGGACGGCATGTTGGCGCCCTCGGCCACACACACACAACCATTCTTGATCAGCTGGCGGGCATCCTCGGCATGCAGCTCGTTTTGCGTGGCACAGGGCATGGCAATATCGCACTCCAGATGCCAAGGGCGCTGTCCGGGGAAAAACTGCGCGCCAAACTCGCGGGCCATTTCCTCGATACGGCCGCGACGCACGGTTTTCAGATCCATCAGATAAGCCCAGTGCTCACCTGTCATGCCTTCCGGCATATACAGGGTGCCGCCGGAGTCGGACAGCGAAACCACCTTGCCGCCCAGCTCGATCACCTTTTGTGCCGCATACTGGGCAACGTTGCCGGAGCCTGATATCGCCACACGCTGGCCTTCGAAACGGCGCTTGATGCTACGCAGCATCTGCTCGGCAAAATACACACAGCCATAGCCGGTGGCCTCCGGACGGATCAGGCTGCCACCGTAGGTCATGCCCTTGCCGGTAAACACCGAAGTGAACTCGTTGGCCAGACGCTTGTACTGGCCAAACATGTAGCCCACCTCACGGGCACCAACGCCAATATCACCTGCAGGAACATCAAGGTGCTGGCCAATATGCCGGTATAGCTCATTCATGAATGACTGACAGAAGCGCATTACTTCCAGCTCGGACTTGCCCTTGGGGTCAAAGTCCGCCCCGCCCTTGCCACCACCCATTGGCAAGGAGGTCAGGGAATTCTTGAAAACCTGCTCAAAGGCAAGGAACTTCAGCACACCCAGGTTTACCGACGGGTGAAAGCGGATACCACCCTTGTAAGGCCCGATTGCGCTGTTCATCTGAATCCGGTAACCGCGATTGACGTGCACCTTGCCTGCGTCATCAACCCAGGGCACGCGAAACAGGACGACCCGCTCCGGCTCGACCATACGCTCGATAATACCCTCGCTCATGTAGCGCGGGTTCTCCTGTAAAAAAGGCCACAGGCTGCGCAACACCTCTTCCACCGCCTGGTGGAATTCAGGCTGTTCCGGATCGCGTTGCTTGATGTGCTGCAGAAAGGAGTCGAGACTGTATGACATGATGGTTTCCCGGGTTATGTGTGGCAAACAAAAACAGACAGGGCAAGCTGATCACCCGCACTACAGTCCATATAAACCAGAAACCTGTGAGCACGCTGGCTGTCCGCCAAGGATTTCGGCGGTGCCGGCAGGGCTCTGTCAGCTGGTAGCAATGGCTGCCTTGCAGGCTGCCCAGCGAGACGGCCGGACGCGTTACGATAACAGAAACACGACCCTTTTGCTTGCGGATATGACAGATTTGATGGGGTTCTGATCTTCCATACAGGCTGGACAATACTAGGCAGCAGGCGGTATGCCACGTATAATCCGCCGGATGCAGGAGAGCGGTGCCAGCATGCACCCGCCGAAGGCGCAAACTCCCATAAACGCTCAGGCCAAAGTACTGCATATTCCATATTCGCCAACTGGAGAGCGGTTGCAACGACAACCCACCGAAGGGGCAAGTGGCTTGAGCCACATAAACTCTCAGGTAACAGGACAGAGGGAGGGGCATTAACAGATTGCAGGTGCTTTCTGATGCTTACCTATATCTTTGTCATTGCCATTAC
>CAZKTB010000017.1:0-1174 GCA_964555485.1 uncultured Thiopseudomonas sp.
CTGACCACGCTGAACATCTATACCGAAGTGGGCCTGATCACGTTGATCAGCCTGATCACCAAGCAAAGCATTCTGGTGGTGGAGTTTGCCAACGTCGTTCAGCAAAACGAGGGCCTGAGCCGTATCGAGGCGGTGAAGAAGGCATCCAGTATTCGCCTGCGGCCGATCATCATGACTTCGGCCGCCACAGTGGTTGGCGTGGTGCCGCTGTTGCTGGCTACCGGCCCTGGTGCGGTCGGCCGCTTTGCCATTGGCGTGGTGATTGCCGGCGGATTGACCATTGGTGCGCTGATTTCGCTCTATGTGGTGCCGGTGATCTATACCTATGTTGCCGCGGACAAGAGCAAGCCTACTACTGTTGAACATGCGATGCAGGACTTGGCAGAAGAGTCGATATAGGCATTGCAGAAAAGGGGTCAGGTACATTTAATTTAAATTAAATGTACCTGACCCCTTTTTCTGGAGACTGTGTGCCGGGTTCGGGAGATCGCGCGGGGATGACGGACTTTGGAGCACGACATAAGAGGCGTCGGTCAGTCATCCAGTAGCGTCAGTGCCGTTCCCTTGTGCACTGCTATGTGATCGGTCTTGTCGCTCTTTATCTCGTACTGCGGGCTGTCCGCGCTGGCGCGGCGGTGATAGCCCTTCCACATGAAGTCTTCGGTGTGAATGCGGGTGATATGACCGCTGACAAAACCCGCTTCGGAGTTCCAGCGTACGTGGTCGCCCGTCTTGAATGTCCTGCCCATGATGGCCTCCGGTGTCATTTATTGATTTGAGCCCATGCCATGCCGGACAAAGCAGGGTATAAGATTCTGTAGAGTATCAAGGAAACACTGAATAATTACCTGCGTTGTCAGGGCTGCGTTAAAAACCGGCCTGGAATGCACATTTACAGCCTGTAAACTGCGCTTCTTCGCCACTTTTTCCTTGCCCTGACTTGCCTCCCAACATTATTTAGCGCTTCCTTAAGACGCAGGCGACAGCCTGCCTGAATCCGGTTGAGGAGTACAAGCATGAAACAGCTGATTGTTCCGGTTGAAGAGTTCACCACCCCAGATCCCGTCAGCATCGAAGAAACCATGGCGCTGGACGAGCTGCTCAAACTGATGAACAGCGAAGGATTCCGTCATTTGCCGGTAATGCGTGATGGCGAACTGGTTGGCATCATCAG
>CAZKTB010000017.1:1274-17848 GCA_964555485.1 uncultured Thiopseudomonas sp.
CCCTGTTCGGCAAAGACTTCCTGCGCCACCTTGAGCGCGTTCAGCGCACGGGGGAAGCCGACATAGGGAATCAGGTGCATGATGCAGCCGGCGATTTCGTCCGGCGTCAGGCCGACATTCAGGCCAGTGATCACATGCATGCCGATTTGCGGCGTACCCTGGGCCACCAGGGCAGAAATGGTGGTCAGGACCTTCTGCTTGTTGTCCAGCCCGTCGCGGGCATAGATGTCGCCAAAGGCAAACTCAACCACGATGCGGGTCAGGTCGGGGGCGATGTCCTTGAAGCTGTCGCCGATTTCCATGTGTCCGGTCGGGCTGTTCTCGTCGGGAACGGTCAGCTCCTTGAGCTTGTCCATGCCTTTCTGAAAGCGGTCGCTGGTCATTTTCACTCCTTTACAGGCGCTGTACGTTGGACAGCTTGGGATTGGCGTTGGGGTTCTTGCGGTAAAGCAGGGCCATCTTGCCAATGGTCTGCACCAGGGTGGCGCTGCTTTGTTGGCACAGCTCGGTTAGAATGGCTGCCCGGTCATCGCGGTCGGTCAGACGCAGCTGAATCTTGATCAGCTCATGATCGTTCAGGGCGCGATCCAGCTCGGCCATGACGCCTTCGCTCAGGCCCTGTTCGGCGATGGTAACCACCGGCTTTAGATGATGACCGGTAGATTTGAATTGTTTCTTCTGCTCCTGGGTGAGCGACATGACGGATGACTCCCGTGTGCGTTAAAAGAGCGCATTCTACCCCAGAAGCAGCCTGTGAGGTATGTAGTGGCGCGTTCAAAAAGTAGTGGAAACTGGATGAGACGGCATGTGACGGATCCCTATGTGAAAATGGCACAGAAGGATGGCTATCGCTCGCGTGCCAGTTACAAGCTGCTGGAGATCCAGGAAAAGGACCGCATCATGGCGCCCGGCATGACCGTGATCGATCTGGGCAGTGCGCCCGGTGGCTGGTCGCAGGTGGCCAGCCGCATTGTCGGCGACAGGGGGCGGTTGATCGCTTCCGACATCCTGCCGATGGACGGCATGGCCGATGTCACCTTTATCCAGGGCGACTTCACCGAACAGGAAGTGTTTGACGAGATCATGGCGGCAGTCGGTGGCCAGCCGGTCGATCTTGTAATTTCCGACATGGCCCCCAATATCAGTGGAGTCAGGGCGGCGGATCAGGCCGGTTCGATGTATCTGTGCGAGCTGGCAATGGATCTGGCGTTACAGGTGCTCAAGCCTGGTGGTGATTTTCTGATCAAGATCTTTCAGGGCGAGGGTTTCGACCAGTACCTGAAAGAGGCTCGCAGCCACTTTGACAAGGTGATCATGCGCAAGCCGGACTCGTCACGTGACAGTTCCCGCGAACAGTACCTGCTGGCCCGCGGCCGCAAAAGCTAGGTTTTACGAGGCATTGGTAGAAACTGTTTGCCTGATACTAAGGGAACCCCGGCGCTATCCCTTGGACTAAGGCAGGGAAGGCGAGTGGCTGTCAGGTGTTACACTGTTCGCATGCAAAGAATGGCATGAATCCTGTATATTGATAGTTCAGTTTTGTAAGGAAGTGCTGAATAACGTTAGCGAGGCAGCCAGGGCAAGGCAAAAAATGGTGAGAAAGCGCAGTTTACGAGTTGTAAATGAGCATGTTGAACCACTTTTTAACGCAGCCCTGGCAACGCAGGTAGTTATTCAGTATTTCCGTAACTGTTGCACTAATTAAGCAGCAAAGGTGATTGTAACGTGAATGATTTATCGAAAAACCTGCTGATGTGGTTTGTCATTGCGGCCGTATTGGTGACCGTGATGAACAACTTCACCACACCCAGCGAAGCCGGAAAGATGACCTATAGCACCTTTCTTGAAGAGGTGAACTCCGGCCGGGTACAGCAGGTGACCGTGGACGGCTTTACCATTACGGGTCGCCGCGCCGACGGAACCACCTTTGAAACTGTGCGTCCGGCCATTCAGGACAACGGCCTGATGGGCGACCTGATTGAAAATAACGTCAGCATTGTCGGCAAGCAGCCCGAGCGCCAGAGCATCTGGATGCAGCTGCTGGTGGCCGCTTTCCCGATCCTGATTGTATTTGCCCTGATCATGTTCTTCATGCGGCAGATGCAGGGCGGAGCGGGTGGCCGTGGCAACCCGATGAGCTTCGGCAAGAGCAAGGCGCGCCTGCTGGCTGAAGACCAGATCAAGACTACGCTGGCCGACGTGGCCGGCTGTGATGAAGCCAAGGAAGAAGTGGGCGAGCTGGTCGAGTTCCTGCGTGATCCGAGCCGTTTCCAGCGTCTGGGCGGCAAGATCCCCCGTGGTGTGCTGATGGTTGGTCAGCCAGGTACTGGTAAAACCCTGCTGGCCAAGGCGATTGCCGGTGAGGCCAAGGTGCCTTTTTTCACCATTTCCGGTTCCGACTTTGTCGAGATGTTCGTTGGTGTCGGTGCCTCCCGCGTACGTGACATGTTCGAGCAGGCGAAAAAGCACGCCCCCTGCATCATCTTCATTGACGAAATCGACGCCGTCGGTCGCCACCGTGGCTCCGGCATGGGCGGTGGACATGACGAACGTGAGCAGACCCTGAACCAGCTGCTGGTTGAAATGGACGGCTTTGAAGACAACGATGGCGTGATCGTGATCGCCGCCACCAACCGTCCTGACGTGCTTGACCCAGCGCTGCTGCGTCCGGGCCGCTTTGACCGCCAAGTGGTGGTTGGTCTGCCGGATATCCGTGGCCGTGAGCAGATTTTGTATGTACACATGCGCAAAGTGCCGGTGGCCAAGGATGTGGATGCATCCGTGATTGCCCGTGGTACTCCGGGCTTCTCCGGTGCCGACCTGGCCAACGTGGTCAACGAGTCGGAGCTGTTAGCCGCCCGTGCTGACCATCGCCTGGTCACAATGAATGAGTTCGAAATGGCCAAGGAAAAGATAATGATGGGTGCCGAGCGCAAATCCATGGTCATGTCCGAGAAGGAAAAGCTCAACACCGCCTATCACGAAGCCGGCCACGCCATTGTCGGTCGTCTGGTGCCAGAGCATGACCCTGTCTACAAGGTATCCATCATTCCCCGTGGCCGTGCCCTGGGTGTGACCATGTTCCTGCCGGAAGAGGACCGTTACAGCCTGTCCAAGCGCGGCATCATTAGCCAGATTTGTTCGCTGTATGGCGGTCGTATTGCTGAGGAAATGACTCTGGGCTTTGAAGGGGTTACTACAGGTGCTTCCAACGACATCATGCGTGCCACCCAGCTGGCCAAGAACATGGTGACCAAGTGGGGCCTGTCGGAGAAGCTCGGTCCGCTGCTGTATGCCGAGGACGAGAACGAAAGCTATCTGGGCCGCGGTGGCGGCGGTCATGTCGGCAACGTGTCCGGCGAAACTGCCAAACTGATCGACCTTGAGGTGCGTACCATCATCGATGACTGCTATGCCACGGCCAAGCAGATTCTCGAGGACAACCGTGACAAGCTGGATGCCATGGCTGATGCGCTGATGAAGTACGAGACCATCGACAGCGACCAGATTGACGACATCATGGCCGGTATCCCCGTGCGTGAGCCGAAGGACTGGTCTGGCGGCAACAACACGCCGCCACCCAGTGCCGAACAGTCCGGCGAGCCAGAGGAGCCGGAAGAGAGCCGTCCCGATGCCCCCATCGGCGGGCCCGCTGGCGAGCACTAAACCCTGAAGCAACCGCCGACCCAGTGTCGGCGGTGTTCTTTTTACGCTATTGCTGCGCTGCAGCCGCATACGGGTTTTGCAGTTGTCGTGGTGTACGATTTTTCACGCATTTGTGAACCTGTCCGGATGAATCCGGTCTATTTTGAGTTGAACCAGCTAAGAAAACCCATGCAGACAACCCTCCAGTGCGGCAAGCACAGTCTCGATCTCTCTGTTCCCCATGTCATGGGGATCATCAATATCACCCCGGACTCGTTCAGTGACGGTGGCCAGTACAACAGCCTCGATGCAGCCATGCGCCGTGCCGAAGCCATGCTGGAAGCCGGTGCCAGTCTGCTTGATGTGGGTGGCGAGTCGACCCGGCCGGGTGCGCAAACGGTCAGCCCGCAGCAGGAGCTGGACCGGGTGGCGCCACTGGTTGAAGCTTTGGTGAGCAATTTCGACTGCATCGTTTCGGTGGATACTTCCACGCCACAGGTGATGACTGAATGCGCCGCCCGTGGTGCCGGACTGCTCAACGATGTGCGTGCCCTGCAGCGCGAAGGTGCGCTGGCGGCAGCGGCACAAACCGGTTTGCCGGTGTGTCTGATGCACATGCGTGGCGAGCCGCAGACCATGCAAGATGCGCCGCATTACGATGATGTGGCAGGCGAGGTGGCGGCCTTTTTGCAGCAGCGGGTTGATGTCTGTGTTGCGGCCGGTATCAATCATGAACGCATAGTGCTGGACCCGGGTTTCGGTTTTGCCAAGACCCTGCAGCATAATCTCGAACTTTTTCACCGCCTGCCCGAGCTGCATGCATTAAAATTGCCGCTGCTGGTGGGTGTGTCGCGCAAGTCCATGATCGGACATGTGCTGGACAAGCCGGTGGAGCAGCGCCTTTATGGCAGCCTGGCGCTGGCGGTAATGGCGCTGGAGCGCGGCAGCAAGATCATTCGTGTGCATGACGTGGCAGAAACCATGGATGCATTAAAATTGTTTCAGGCAGTACAGACAGGATGGCAGGAGTCGTAATGAGCAAAAAATATTTTGGTACCGACGGTATTCGTGGGCGTGTAGGTGAGGCGCCGATCACACCAGATTTCATGCTCAAGCTGGGCTGGGCCGCCGGTATGGCTTTTCGCAAGCAGGGCAAATGCCGCATTCTGGTCGGCAAGGACACGCGCATTTCCGGCTATATGTTCGAGTCTGCCCTGCAGGCCGGCATCTCGGCAGCCGGTGCCGATGTGGCGCTGCTTGGCCCGATGCCAACCCCGGGCATTGCCTATCTGACCCGTACCTTCAAGGCGGAAGCCGGCATTGTCATCAGTGCCTCGCATAACCCGCACTACGACAACGGTATCAAGTTTTTTTCCGCTACCGGCAAAAAGCTGCCGGATGCCACCGAGCAGATGATTGAAGAACTGATGGATGCGCCGATGCAGGTGGTCGAATCCGAGCAGCTGGGCAAGGCTTCACGCATTGTCGATGCCGCTGGCCGCTATATCGAATTCTGCAAAAGCAGCGTGCCAACCAGTACGGACTTCTCCGGCCTCAAGGTGGTAATCGATTGTGCCCATGGCGCTACCTACCGTATTGCACCAAGTGTATTCGGTGAGCTGGGTGTGGATGTCATCACCATCGGCAACCAGCCGGACGGCATCAACATCAACGACGGCGTCGGTTCAACCAGCATGGGTGCACTGCAAAAGGCGGTTGTTGATCATGGTGCCAACTTCGGTATCGCCTTTGATGGCGATGGCGACCGGGTGCAGATGGTCGACCATACCGGCGCGGTACTGGATGGTGATGACCTGCTGTACATCATTGCTACCGATCTGCAAGAGCGTGAGCGCCTGGAGGATGGCTCTGGCGTGGTGGGCACGCTGATGAGCAACTATGGCCTGGAAATGGCACTGAGGGAGCGTGGCATCCCCTTTGCCCGTGCCAACGTTGGCGACCGCTATGTGATGCAGGAAATGGAAGAGCGCAACTGGATTATCGGAGGCGAAGGTTCCGGCCATATCCTCTGCACCCAGCATCACACCACGGGTGACGGCATCATCGCTGCACTGCAGGTGCTGCTGGCACTGCAACGCCGCGGCAACACCATGGCCAAGGAGCGTCTGGCGTGGAAAAAACTGCCGCAGCGTCTGATCAACGTCCGCCTGCAGAATCCTGATGTTGATCCGCTGCAGCAGCCGCAGGTGCAGGAATTGAGTGACAAGATCACTGCCGCCCTGGAAGGCAGGGGCAGGGTGTTGCTGCGCAAGTCGGGTACCGAGCCACTGGTGCGGGTGATGGTGGAAGGTCAGGACGAGGCGGAAGTACTGCAGTATGCGCGTCAGCTGGCGGATCAGGTGGAAAAGGTTTGTTCCTGATTTAGCTTGCATGCAGGCGGTGGCTTGAGTAAAATCTGCACCCACTTTGAAACACGGGAAATATTATGCGTCGTCCATTAGTCGCTGGTAACTGGAAGATGAGCGGCAACAGGGAGGAAGTCTCTGCGTTGCTGACCAAGCTGTCCGGTCTGGGTCTTCAGCAGTCTGTGGATGTAGCTGTATTTCCCGGCACGCTGTATCTGGAGCGTGCCGTTGCCGGTCTGAAAGATATCGCTGTCGGAGCCCAGGATTGCGCAGTGCGCGAGGGTTTCGGAGCCATGACAGGCGAAACCTCGGCGACCCAGCTGAAGGATGCCGGTTGTGCCATGGTGCTGGTCGGTCATTCCGAGCGCCGTGAACTGCAGGCGGAGAGCGACGAGGTGGTTGCGGAAAAGTTTGTCGCCGCCCAGGCTGCCGGACTGGTTCCTGTGCTTTGTGTGGGTGAAACCCTGCAGCAGCGTGAACAGGGCCGTGCGATCGAGACCGTGACCGAGCAGGTCGAGGCAGTGATCCGTGCAGCCGGCATTGACGCTTTTGCCAATGCGGTGCTGGCCTATGAGCCGGTTTGGGCGATTGGTACCGGCCTGACTGCCACTCCGGAGCAGGCGCAGCAGGTGCACGAAGCCCTGCGTGGTGTAATTGCCTGCCATAGCGCGGCAGTGGCCCAGGAGTTGAGAATTTTATACGGCGGCAGTGTCAAGGCGGATAACGCCAGTGAGCTGTTTGCCCAGGAAGATATTGATGGTGGTCTGGTAGGCGGTGCCTCACTGGATGCCGAAGAATTTGGCGCGATCATTCGTGCTGCAGGAAATTGACATGCTTGAATCCGTAATAATCATTGTTCACCTGGTGATGGCGCTGGCGCTGGTCGGGCTGGTCCTGATTCAGCAGGGCAAGGGTGCCGAAGCCGGTGCATCCTTCGGTTCGGGCGCATCTGCCACCGTTTTCGGTGCGCAAGGAACAGGTAGCTTTTTCAGCCGCATTACAGGTATACTCGCTGCCGTTTTCTTCCTGACCAGTCTGGCACTGGCTTTTTACGCCAAAGAGCGTTCCAAGGGCAGTGACGAGCTGGGTCTGCCAAGCATCCAGGTGCAGCAGGTGCAGGAAAGCGTGGCAGCTGAGCCACGTGGTGACATTCCGCAGCTGGAAGAAGTGGCTCCTGCTGCAAGCGACATTCCCGCAGGGGAGCAGGCTGGTGGAGATATTCCGCAAGCCGACTAAGTTTTGCCGGGGTGGTGGAATTGGTAGACACGCTACCTTGAGGTGGTAGTGGCCTAAAGGCTGTAGGGGTTCGAGTCCCCTCCTCGGTACCAATTACAAGCCGCCCGCAATCCTGAAAAACAGGATTGCAGGCGGCTTGACTTTTTTAGGGCGAAAGCATAAAATAACGCCGCTTTCCAGGTGCAGGGTAGCGAGATACCTGCACAGCCTGAGCTGTTTCTTGTGTTGCCAGACACATACAAGAATGCTCGGGACTTCTTTAGAGCCCCTTTACGGGGCTTTTTCATAGGCCGCGGCAAAGCTTGCGGTTTTGGATGTGGGCGTTTCGCCCATTTTTTGTTTTTGGAATGCGAAAGAGCACAGTGGAGGACAGATGAGCAAGCTGCAACAACTGCAGGCGATTCTGGCGCCGGTTGTCGAGGCCATGGAGTTTCAATGCTGGGGTGTGGAGTTTGTATCCCAGGGCCGGCATTCCGTGCTGCGAATTTTTATCGAGCATGAAGACGGTATCAGTGTCGATGATTGTGAGACCGTCAGCCGTCAGCTCAGTGCCGTGCTGGACGTGGAAGACCCGATCAGCGGCGAATATACACTTGAAGTTTCCTCTCCGGGCATGGACCGCATGCTGTTCAGTCTGGAGCAATTTGCGGCCTATGCGGGCCACCAGGTCAAGATCAGGATGCGTGTGGCGATAGAAGAACGTCGCAATTTCCAGGGCCTGCTCAAGGGTGTGGAAGATCAGGATGTGGTGGTGCAGGTTGACCAGTATGAGTACCTGCTACCGATCGAGTTCATAGACAAGGCTAACGTAATTCCGGTTTTTGACTGACAGGCAGGGGCCTGGCTGGTCTGTAATGATTGAGGCAAACAATGAGCAAAGAAATTCTGTTGGTGGTTGAGTCTGTCTCCAACGAAAAGGGAGTACCGGCGGAAGATATTTTCCAGGCCCTGGAAGTGGCTCTGGCAACTGCAACCAAGAAAAACTACGAAGATGAAGTCGAACTGCGCGTCGCCATCGACCGCCAGACCGGTGAGTATGATACTTACCGCACCTGGCATGTGGTGACCGATGAAGAGCTGGAAGACCCGGCGTATCAGTACACCCCCGACATGCTGCCCGAGCAGTATGCCGACAAGCAGGTGGGTGACACCATCGAGGAGCAGGTCGAGTCCATCGAGTTTGGCCGTATTGCTGCGCAGACCGCCAAGCAGGTTATCGTACAAAAAGTACGTGAAGCCGAGCGTGCGCAGGTGGTCGAAGCCTATCGCGACAAGATGGGCGAGATCATTTCCGGTACCGTGAAAAAGGTTACCCGCGACAACGTCATCATCGACCTTGGCAACAACGCCGAGGCACTGATGTCCCGCGAAGAAACCATTCCGCGCGAAAACTTCCGCATGGGTACCCGTATCCGTGCGCTGCTGAAAGAGATCCGCACCGATAACCGCGGTCCGCAGCTGATGCTGTCACGCACCGCGCCCGAGATGCTGATGGAACTGTTCCGTATCGAGGTGCCCGAGATCTCCGAGGGCCTGATCGAGATCATGGCCGCGGCCCGTGATCCCGGTTCCCGTGCCAAGATCGCCGTGCGTTCCAAGGACAAGCGCATCGACCCGCAGGGTGCCTGTATCGGCATGCGTGGTTCGCGCGTGCAGGCTGTCACCGGCGAGCTGGGTGGCGAACGTGTCGACATCGTGCTGTGGGACGAGAACATGGCGCAATTTGTCATCAACGCCATGGCCCCCGCCGAAGTGGTTGCCATCATTGTCGACGAGGATGCCCACTCGATGGACATCGCCGTCGCCGAAGACAACCTGGCCCAGGCCATCGGTCGTGGCGGCCAGAACGTCCGCCTGGCGTCCCAGCTGACCGGCTGGACGCTGAACGTGATGACTGAAGAAGACATCCAGGCCCGTCAGCAAGAAGAAACCGGCGACATTCTGCGCCTGTTCGTGGACGAGCTGGACGTAGACGAGGAGCTGGCCCAGGTACTGGTCGAAGAGGGCTTCAGCTCGCTCGACGAAGTGGCCTATGTTCCCATGGAAGAAATGCTGGAAATCGATGGATTTGATGAAGAGATAGTCAATGAGCTGCGTGCCCGTGCGAAAGACCGCCTGCTGTCACGCGCCATTGCGACTGAAGAGAAGCTGGCAGATATCCAGCCGGAGCAGGATCTGCTCGACCTGGAAGGCATGACCAAAGAGCTGGCCGTAGAGTTGGCCACCCGTGGTGTACTGAGTCGTGAAGACCTTGCCGAACAGTCCATTGATGACCTGCTGGAAATTGCAGGCATGGACGAAGAGAATGCCGGCAAGCTGATCATGGCCGCCCGCGCCCACTGGTTTGAATAAGCACGTAGCGGCTTGAGGAGGAGTACACATGACGCAAGTCACGGTTAAAGAATTGGCTCAGACGGTTGATACGCCGGTTGAGCGCCTGCTGCAGCAGATGAAGGAAGCCGGGCTGTCTCACAGCAAGGCATCCGATGCTGTCAGTGATGCAGAAAAACAGAAGCTGCTGGCCCATTTGCGTGCTGCGCCTGGCAACACGCCCGGCGATGGCAAGAAAATCACCCTGCAGCGCAAAACCACTACAACCCTGCGTGCCCCGGGTAGCAAGACGATCAGTGTGGAAGTGCGCAAGCGCCGCACCTACGTCAAGCGCAACACCGAAGAAGCGCCCGAGGCTCCAGTAGCTACCGCACCAGCTGTCGAAGCTCCAGCCCCGGCCAAGGCCAAGGCCGCACCGGCAGCGCCGGAAGCGGCACCTGCGGCACCTGCGGCACCTGCCGCCGAGCCGCTGACAGCCGAGCAGACTGCCACTATCGTGCAGGAAGCCGAGCAGCGCCGCATCGAGGCGGTCGAGCAGGCCCGTCAGAGGGAAGCCGAAGCCAAGGCGGCCCGCGAAGCTGAAGAGCAGGCGCGCAAGCAGCAAGAAGAGGCTGCGGCTGCCGCAGCGGTAATCGAACCGGTGGTTGACGAGCCGGTAGCAGCCCGTCCCGATCGCAAGAAAGAAGAGCCGCGCCGCGGTTCACGTCGTGACGATGACGAGCGCCGCGATCGCAAGCCGGCCGGACAGCGTCCGCAAGGCCGCAAGATCAGCCTGCGTGGCGGTGACGAAGAAGGCGGTGGCCGTCGTGGCGGTCGTCGTGGTGGCCGCAACAGGCAGCGCCGCAACGAGCACGGTTTCCAGGCACCAGCCGGACCGGTCGTACGCGAAGTGCAGATTGGCGAAACCATTTCCGTTGCCGACCTGGCCGCACAGATGTCGGTCAAGGGCGGTGAAGTGGTCAAGTTCATGTTCCAGCTGGGCACCCCGGTGACCATCAACCAGGTGCTGGACCAGGATACCGCTGCGCTGGTTGCTGAAGAGATGGGTCATACCGTCAAGCTGATCAGCGACGACATTCTCGAGGAACAGCTGGCCGAGTCCCTCAAGCTTGAGGGTGAAGCCTTCCAGCGTGCGCCTGTGGTTACCGTCATGGGTCACGTTGACCATGGTAAGACCTCGCTGCTGGACTACATCCGTCGCGCCAAGGTGGCAACCGGCGAAGCTGGTGGTATCACCCAGCATATCGGTGCTTATCACGTACAAACCGAAGGCGGCATGATCACCTTCCTCGATACCCCTGGTCACGCGGCCTTTACCGCCATGCGTGCACGTGGTGCCAAGGCAACCGATATCGTCATTTTGGTGGTTGCGGCCGATGACGGCGTGATGCCCCAGACCATCGAGGGTATCCAGCACGCCAAGGCGGCCGGTGTACCCCTGATCGTTGCCGTGAACAAGATCGACAAGCCGGAAGCTGATCCGGACCGCATCAAGAACGACCTGGCCCAGCACGACGTCATCCCCGAAGAGTGGGGCGGTGACACCCAGTTTGTGCATGTATCCGCCAAGGTAGGTACCGGTATCGACGAACTGCTGGAGGCTGTCCTGCTGCAGTCCGAGGTTCTCGAGCTGACCGCCATTCCAAGTGCCTCCGGCCGTGGTGTGGTGATCGAGTCCCGTCTGGACCGTGGCCGTGGTCCGGTTGCCTCCATTCTGGTTCAGAACGGTACCCTGCATCAGGGTGACATGGTGCTGGTTGGCGTCAACTTTGGCCGCGTACGCGCCATGCTGGACGAGAACGGCAAGCCGATCCAGGAAGCAGGTCCGTCGATTCCGGTCGAGATTCTCGGCCTGGACGGCACCCCGCAAGCCGGTGACGAGATGACCGTGGTCGAGGACGAGCGCAAAGCGCGTGAAGTCGCCCTGTTCCGTCAAGGCAAGTTCCGCGAGGTCAAGCTGGCCCGCGCTTCCGCCGGCAAGCTGGAAAACATTTTCGAGAGCATGGGCCAGGAAGAGAAGAAGGTTCTCAACGTGGTCATCAAGGCCGACGTGCGCGGTACCCTCGAGGCGCTGCAGAGCTCGCTGACCGAGCTGGGTAACGACGAAGTCGAGGTGTGCGTAGTGGCCGGTGGTGTTGGTGGTATCACCGAGAGCGATGCCAACCTGGCGCTGGCCTCCAATGCAGTGATCTTCGGCTTCAACGTGCGTGCCGATGCCGGTGCACGCAAGATTGTCGAGACCGAAAGCCTCGACATGCGCTACTACAACATCATCTACGACATCATTGAGGATGTGAAGAAAGCCCTGACCGGTATGCTCGGCAGCGACCTGCGTGAGCAGATCGTTGGTGTGGCCGAAGTGCGTGATGTCTTCCGTTCGCCGAAGATCGGTGCCATTGCCGGTTGTATGGTGATCGAGGGCACGGTGCTGCGTAACCGTCCGATCCGCGTACTGCGCGATGACGTGGTGATCTTTGAGGGCGAGCTGGAATCCCTGCGCCGCTTCAAGGATGACGTCAACGAAGTACGTCACGGCATGGAGTGTGGTATCGGCGTCAAGAGCTACAACGACGTCAAGGTCGGCGACAAGATCGAAGTGTTCGAGAAGGTCGAAGTGGCCCGTACACTCTGATCACCAATGCTGTAACCATGACAACGGCACGCACGGGCAACCGGCGTGCCGTTTGTTGCTTGAAAACCATGAGGTCGCGAGGTTAAAGACATCATGAGCAAACAATACAGCCGTGCCCAGCGGGTAGGCGACCAGATCCAGCGCGAGCTGGCGGTGATGATTCCGCGTGAAGTGAAAGACCCGCGCCTGGGCTTCGTCACCCTGACCGGTGTCGATGTCAGCCGTGATCTGGGTCATGCCAAGATTTACATCACGCTGATGAACAGCGAAGACCCCGAGGTCATCGAAGACAACCTGGAAGTGCTCAACGATGCGGCAGGCTATCTGCGCATGCTGCTGGGCAAGGCGATCAAGATCCGCAGCATCCCGCAACTGCACTTTTATTATGACGAAAGCGTCAGTCGTGGTGCCTACATGTCCTCGCTGATCGAGCGTGCCGTGGCCAGCGACCGCAACAATCACCAGCAGGATGGAGAGGAATAAGTGAACCGCCAGGTCAAGCGCAAACGCCGCAGCATCAGCGGTATCCTGATTCTGGACAAGCCGGTTGGCGTCAGCTCCAACGGCGCACTGCAAAAGGTGCGCTGGCTGCTTAACTCCGACAAGGGCGGCCATACCGGCAGCCTTGATCCGCTGGCAACCGGTGTACTGCCGCTGTGTTTTGGCGAGGCCACCAAGTTCTCACGCTATCTGCTGGATGCCGACAAGACCTATGAGGCGCTGGTTCGTCTGGGCCAGACCACGGATACCGGTGATGCCGAAGGGCAGGTACTGGAAACCCGTCCGGTCAATATCAGTGTGGAGCAGGTCGAAGCGGTGCTGCCGCAGTTCCGTGGCGACATCATGCAGGTGCCGCCCATGTATTCGGCGCTCAAGCAGGACGGTCAGCCACTGTACAAGCTGGCCCGCGCCGGCGAGGTGGTGGAGCGCAAGGCGCGTCCGGTACACATCTCCAGCCTCGAGCTTTTGGAACTGGACGGCGAACTGTTACGTTTGCGCGTCAGCTGCAGCAAGGGCACCTATATCCGTACCCTGGCCGAAGACATTGGTCGTGAACTGGGCTGCGGGGCACATGTTGCCGGGCTGCGCCGGACTGTTGCCGGACCCTTTGATCTGAGCCGTTCGGTAACCCTTGACGAGCTGATCGCGCTGCATGATGAGCAGGGCAGCGAAGCACTCGACCAGTATCTGCTGCCCTCGGATGCTGGCCTGCTCGACTGGCCGGAAGTGACCCTGAGCGAGCACAGCACTTTCTACTGGCAGAACGGCCAGCCAGTACGTGCACCAGGCAGCCCGGCCAGTGGTTTGCTGCGGGTTTACAGCCACCGGCAGGAGTTTATCGGTGTTGCCGAAATAGATGATGACGGACTGGTTGCACCAAGGCGCCTGATTAGGTCACAATAGCAAAGTTTTTTCGGCCGCATGGCCGAACATGGGTGGCTGTTGGCAGGCACGGTCATTCCATTTTCCAAACACGGGACATTATTGAAAATCCCGGCCTGTCCAGAAGTAAGGAGCCAAACATGGCACTCAGCGTTGAAGAAAAAGCACAGATCGTTGGCGAATACCAGCAAGCAGCCGGTGACACCGGTTCTCCCGAAGTACAGGTTGCCCTGCTGACCGCCAACATCAACAAGCTGCAAGAGCACTTCAAGAGCAACAAAAAGGATCACCACTCCCGTCGTGGCCTGATCCGCATGGTTAACCAGCGCCGCAAGCTGCTGGACTACCTGAAGAAAAAAGATCTCAGCCGTTACGCCACTCTGATTGGCCGTCTGGGTCTGCGTCGCTAAGCGTACGTGTTTGATGCGAAAAGCTGGTGTTCTGGAGCATTTCAGGGGCAACCCCGATGCTTCAGGCGCCGGCTTTTTGCTTTTTAAAAATACCGTTGCCAGGTGGAAGCTCTGACAAGCATTGGCTGAACAATGTTTTTCAGAGTTTCCATATACGAATACCGGCAGGCTGCAGCTATCAGGCAGATGCCTGCCAAAAGATCCTGATGGGCCGAACCCCGCAGAATCTGACTGTTCCCCCAGGTAACTTGAATAGAGAAGGAAAAATCCGTGAATCCGGTTATTAAAACATTTCAATTCGGTCAGTCGACCGTAACCCTGGAAACCGGCCGCATCGCGCGCCAGGCTTCCGGTGCCGTACTGGTAAAAGTGGACAACGATATCGCCGTGCTGGTGACCGTAGTAGGTGCCAAGCAGGCCGATCCGGGCAAGGACTTCTTCCCGCTGTCCGTGCACTACCAGGAAAAAACCTACGCTGCCGGTAAAATCCCCGGTGGTTTCTTCAAGCGTGAGGCCCGTCCTTCCGAGAAGGAAACCCTGACTTCCCGCCTGATCGACCGTCCGATCCGTCCGCTGTTCCCGGAAGGCTTCAAGAACGAAGTCCAGGTCATCTGTACCGTTATTTCCAGCAGCAAGAAGACCGATCCGGACATCGCCGCGATGCTGGGTACCTCTGCTGCACTGGCCATTTCCGGTATTCCGTTCAACGGCCCGATCGGCTGTGCCCGTGTCGGTTTCCACCCTGAAGCCGGCTACCTGCTGAACCCGACCTACGAGCAGCTGGAAGCATCCGCGCTGGACATGGTGGTTGCAGGTACCGAAGACGCCGTACTGATGGTTGAGTCCGAAGCCAAAGAACTGACTGAAGACCAGATGCTGGGCGCCGTACTCTACGCCCACGAAGAGTTCCAGGTTGCCATCAAGGCCATCAAGGAACTGGCTGCCGAGGCTGCCAAGCCACGCTGGGACTGGGAAGCTCCTGCAGAGAACACCGAGCTGCTGAACGCCATCACCAGCCAGTTTGGCGAGGAAATCTCCAAGGCCTACACCATCACCATCAAGCAGGACCGCTACAACCGTCTGGGCGAGCTGCGTGATCAGGCGGTAGAAGCCCTGACCAACGAAGAAACCGGTCCTTGCGCCCAGGAAGTCAAAGACTGCTTCGGCGAGATCGAGTACCGCACCGTGCGCGAGAATATCGTGTCCGGCAAGCCGCGTATCGATGGTCGCGACACCAAGACCGTACGTCCGCTGAACATCGAAGTCGGTGTACTGGACAAGACTCACGGTTCTGCACTGTTTACCCGTGGCGAAACCCAGTCTCTGGTCGTTGCTACCCTGGGTACTGCTCGTGACGCCCAGCTACTGGATACCCTGGAAGGCGAGAAGCGTGACCACTTCATGCTGCACTACAACTTCCCTCCGTACTCCGTAGGCGAGTGCGGCCGCATGGGTGCCACCGGTCGTCGCGAAATCGGTCATGGCCGTCTGGCCCGCCGCGGTGTGGCTGCCATGTTGCCTGACGCCGATGACTTCCCCTACACAGTGCGCGTGGTTTCCGAAATCACCGAGTCCAACGGCTCCAGCTCCATGGCGTCGGTCTGTGGTGCCTCCCTGGCGCTGATGGATGCCGGTGTGCCAATGAAAGCACCGGTGGCCGGTATTGCCATGGGTCTGGTCAAGGAAGGCGAGCGCTTTGCCGTTCTAACCGACATCCTGGGTGACGAAGACCACCTGGGCGACATGGACTTCAAGGTTGCCGGTTCCGCCAACGGTATCACTGCACTGCAGATGGATATCAAGATCGAGGGCATCACCGAAGAGATCATGGAACTTGCCCTGGAGCAGGCTCACGCTGCTCGTATCACCATCCTGGATCAGATGAACCAGGTGCTGCCGGCTTCCCGCAGCGAGGTGTCCGAGAACGCACCTTCCATGCTGACCATGAAGATCGACTCCGACAAGATCCGCGATGTCATTGGTAAGGGTGGTGCCACCATCCGTGCCCTGTGTGAGGAAACCAACGCCTCCATCGACATCGAGGACGACGGTTCCATCAAGATCTTCGGTGAGACCAAGGAAGCTGCAGATGCAGCCCGTGAAGCGATTCTGGCCATCACTGCAGAAGCCGAGATCGGCAAGATCTACCACGGCAAGGTCGAGCGCATTGTCGACTTCGGTGCCTTCGTCAACATCCTGCCCGGCAAGGATGGTCTGGTGCACATTTCCATGATCAGCAACGAGCGCGTGGAAAAAGTGACCGACTACCTGAAGGAAGGCGAGATGATCGACGTTGTCGTACTGGATGTGGACAACCGCGGCCGCATCAAGCTGTCCATCAAGGACGTGGAAGCAGCACGAGCCGAACAAGAGTAAGGTTCAAGCTGTTTGAGCAAAAAGCCACCTTCGGGTGGCTTTTTGCATTTATGGGGGATTGGTTTTGGTGTGGCTGTTTGATGGTGGTGTCTGGCGGATAGCCGTAGTTAAGCAAAAAACCCCCAAGTAACTCCAATTAGGCTACCCCTCGCCAAACATTGCGACCCACGCATTTATACACAACCGCAAAAACCC
>CAZKTB010000018.1:0-17772 GCA_964555485.1 uncultured Thiopseudomonas sp.
CAGCCATCACCCAAAAAGGCATAGGTTTGGTGATCAACAATTTGGTGACCGGGGCGGTTGAACTGGTCGGCAAGGATTTTCTCTGCCAAGGCAAAACCTACAGCGTTGGCGATGCCCTGTCCCAGCGGGCCGGTGGTGGTTTCCACGCCGGCGGTGTAGCCGTATTCGGGGTGGCCCGGGGTGCGGCTGTGCAACTGGCGGAAGCTCTTCAGGTCTTCAATGCCCAGGTCGTAACCGGTCAGGTGCAGCAGGGAGTAAATCAGCATCGAGCCGTGGCCGTTGGACAACACAAAGCGGTCGCGGTTGGCCCAGTGCGGGTTGGCCGGGTTGTGCTTGAGATAACCACGCCACAGCACCTCGGCGATATCGGCCATTCCCATGGGCGCACCCGGGTGGCCACTGTTGGCTTTTTGTACGGCATCCATACTCAGGGCGCGAATGGCATTGGCGCGATCACGACGGCTAGGCATTGGTAACTCCTAATTCAGGCTTTGCAGTAAATAATGCGCCATTTTCCCCTACCTGAGCGCCAAGGGCAACGTACCCGGCCAGCATTACCCTGTCAGTGAGTCTGACTTCCTTCACAATTGGCGAAGTTGGCTGGCTACTTGCTGGCTAGAAACAGCCATTTTGGCGATAATTGCAAATTCCATATCCTTTTTCAGGTTATTGCCATGTCAGAACAACCGCATAAGTGGCGCTTTTTCCGTGCCGGTGATTTCGAACAGCCACTGCTGCGCAATGCCGCCGATCTGGCGGCCTTGCGCAAACTGGACCAGAAGCTGTGGGCAACCCTGGCCTGCCCGACCGACCGGCTGAACATCAGCCACAAGTTCCTGCAGTTGATGGATGAAAACGGCGACAACCGTATTCGTGCGCCGGAAGTGCTCAACGCCATCGACTGGACACTGGCCCGGCTGAACGATCCCGACTGCCTGTTCAGCCAGCGCCCACTGACCCTGGCCGACCTTAAAGAGGGCGAAGAGAGCCACAACCTGATTCTGGCCGCACGCCGCCTGCTGCGTCTGCTGGGTCGTAGCGACGAGGACAGCCTTAGCGCGGAAGACACTGCCGATCCTGCCATGATCTTCCCGGCTGATGTGGCCAACGGTGACGGCCTGATTCCGGTGCAGCTCAGCAGCGACGAGAGCCTGCAGTCCCTGATCGAGCAGATCATCACCTGCCTTGGTGCAGAAACAGATCGCAGCGGCGAGCCGGCCATTTCCGCCGAGCAGATAACCGAGTTTTTTGCCCAGGCCGGTGCCGTAAACGAATGGCATCAGAGCGCAAGCGATGCCGTGCGTCAGCCGTTTGGTGATGACTCCGCCAGCACCCTGGAACTGCTGTCACGCCTGAAGGACAAGATCAACGACCACTTCACCCGGGTTGACCTGGTCGCCTATGACACCCGCTCCGCCACCATCATGGCTGCCGGCGAAGAAGAGTTGGCACGCCTGGCTGCCGGCAACCTGGCCAACCTGGACTGTCTCAGGGAGCTGCCGCTAGCCAATCTGGAACAAACTGGCGGCCTGAGTTTTAGCGAAGGCATCAACCCTGCCTGGCAGGCCGACATGCAGGCTTTCTACCAGCAGGTGGTCGTGCCCGAGTACGGCGAGCTGGAGCGCCTTGATCGTACCCACTGGCAAGCCATTCAGGACAAGGCAGCAGCCTACTTTGCCTGGCAGGCAGACCAACCCGGGGTTGCCATCCTCGAGCAGCTGTCGCTGGAAGAAGTGCTGGCGATTGACCCTGCCCGGGAAGCGGCGCTGCAAGCCCTGGTAGCCGAAGACCTGGAAGTGGAGGAAGCCGCACAAGGCTGGGTGGATCTGGACAAGCTGCTCAACATGCAGCAATTCCTGGTGCCCCTGCTGAAAAACTTCGTCTCTTTTGAGGACTTTTACGGTCGCAAGGAAAAGGCCATCTTCCAGGCCGGGCGGCTGTTCATCGACGGCAAGAGCTGCGATCTGGTGGTGGATGTTGGTGATGTCGAAGCCCACAGCGCCGTGGCAACGCAAAGCAACAGTTTTCTGATCTACTGTCATTGCGTTCGCCGTGGCCAGCCGGTCGATGGTCGCGAAGAATGCAACGTGGTGGCGCTGATCAGTGCCGGTGTCGATCACGAGCTGATGCCGGGCCGCAACGGCCTGTTCTACGACCAGAACGGTAATGACTGGGATGCCACAGTGATCAAGGTGATCGAGAATGCCATCAGCGTACGCGAGGCCTTCTGGTCGCCCTATCGCCGCATCGCCACGCTGATTTCCGATCAGATCCAGAAATTTGCCGCCGGTCAGGACGAGAAACTGATTTCCAGCGCCGCCGAACGTATCTCCAGCGGTGCCAGCGACGCACCGCCTTTCGATATTGCCAAGTTTGCCGGTATCTTCGCCGCCATAGGTCTGGCAGTCGGCGCCCTGGGTACCGCTCTGGCTGCAGCCTTTTCCGGCCTGCTGGCGCTGCTCTGGTGGCAGTGGCCGCTGGTCATTATCGGCATGATTGTGGTGGTTTCCGGCCCGTCGATGCTATTGGCCTGGTTCAAGCTGCGCCGCCGCAGCCTCGGTCCGATCCTGGATGCCAATGGCTGGGCGGTCAACGCCCAGGCACGCATCAGCATCAATTTCGGCACCAGCCTGACCCAGACCGCCAGCCTGCCAAGGGGCTCGGGCAGCCTGCGCGACCCTTACGCAAAGAAGAACTCACTACGCTGGATTGTGCCACTGGTGATCATCATCGCGCTGGCAGGCGCGGCCTGGTACTTCATTGCTGGCCCGGGAGTCGAGCTGCTGAAGCCGGATAAACCGGTTATCAGCGAGCAGGTTGCCGAACCTGCTGCACCGCCGGCTGCAGCTGAAGAGCCCGCTGCCGCAGAAGCGCCGGAAGAGTAATAGCCACAGGGGCTGGTTGCATTAATGGTAACCAGCCCCTTTTTCCTGTCATTTTCAGCCCCCATCTTAGGCAAAGCCAATCAATATCAATTTTTTTTGATATAGCATTGCAGTACATCATGGTTCGCTCTACACTGCGCCCATGACCAGCCCAGTTTCAGACACGAATCACAGCATTGCCTCTCTGGCCGCTTTCTGCAAAGCAGCCGGCGATCCTCTGCGCCTGGGCATTTTACGCACACTCAGCAAGAACTCCTTTGGTGTACTGGAGCTGGCGCACATCTTCGACATGGGCCAGTCCGGCATCAGCCATCACCTGAAAATACTGACCAAAGCCGGCCTGGTTACCACCCGTCGTGAAGGCAACGCCATTTTTTACCGGCGCAAACTGGCAACCGACTCCATTCTGCAAAATGCATTGCTGACCCAGCTAGATACCCTGTGGCTTGAGCCCGCAGTGGAAACCCGTATTGCCGAAATCCACCATGAGCGGGCCAGCGCTAGCCAAGCTTTCTTTCAGCGCAGTGCGCAAAGCTTCAAGGAACAGCAGGAGCTGATTGCCGGTCCGCATCAGTATCAGGACAGCCTGGCCGGTCTGCTCGACAGCCAGTCTTTTCCAGACACTGCCACAGCGCTTGAAATCGGCCCTGGCAACGGCAATCTGCTGCCCGAACTGGCCAGGCGTTTCGCCCGGGTCATCGCCATCGACAACAGCACATCCATGCTGGAACTGGCGCAGCAGCTCTGTGCTGAGCAGCAACTGCAAAACGTCGAGCTGCTGCTGGCGGATGCCCTGACCACAGAGCTGCCCCAGGCCGATTGCGTTCTGCTGAACATGGTGTTGCACCACTTCCCTGCTCCGGCTAGCGCCATTGAACACATTGCCAGGGCGGTCAAGCCCGGCGGCAGCCTGATTCTCAGTGAGCTTTGCGCCCATGATCAGGCCTGGGCACAACAGGCCTGTGGCGACCTCTGGCTGGGCTTTGAGCAAAACGAATTGAGCCAATGGGCGAGGCAAGCCGGGCTGACACCCGGCGACAGCATCTATCTTGGCCTGAAAAACGGCTTTCAAATACAGCTGCGGCAATTTACCAGACCCGCAGCCAACCAACACAACCTGAACAACAACGGAGACGCCATTCAATGAGCGAGTATTCCATTTTCACTTCCGAGTCGGTCTCCGAAGGCCATCCGGACAAGATTGCCGACCAGATTTCCGATGCGGTACTCGATGCCATCATCAGCGAAGACAAGGACGCCCGTGTCGCCTGTGAAACCCTGGTCAAGACCGGGGTGGCCATCATTGCCGGCGAAATCAGCACCAGCGCCTGGATCGACCTGGAACAGCTGGTACGTGATGTCATCATTGATATTGGCTACAACAGCTCCGATGTCGGCTATGACGGTGCCACCTGCGGCATCATCAACATCATCGGCAAGCAGTCTTCCGATATCGCCCAGGGCGTTGACCGCGCCAGCCTGGAAGACCAGGGCGCCGGTGACCAGGGCCTGATGTTCGGCTATGCCAACAACGAAACCGATGTACTGATGCCCGCTCCCATCACCTATGCCCACCGTCTGATGGAGCGCCAGGCCGAGGCACGCAAGAGCGGCCTGCTGCCGTGGCTGCGTCCGGATGCCAAGAGCCAGGTCACCTGCCGCTACGAAAACGGCAAGGTGGTCGGTATCGATGCCGTGGTGCTGTCGACCCAGCACAGCCCGGGCATCAGCCAGAAGGACCTGCAGGAAGCGGTGATGGAGCTGATCGTGAAACAGACCCTGCCTGCCGAGCTGCTGCACAAGGATACCCAGTTCCATATCAACCCGACCGGCAACTTCGTCATTGGTGGCCCGGTGGGCGACTGTGGCCTGACCGGCCGCAAGATCATTGTCGACACCTATGGCGGCATGGCCCGTCACGGAGGTGGTGCTTTCTCCGGCAAGGACCCGTCCAAGGTTGACCGCAGTGCCGCCTACGTCGGCCGCTACGTTGCCAAGAACATCGTTGCTGCCGGCCTGGCTGACAAGTGCGAAATCCAGGTGTCCTACGCTATCGGTGTGGCGCAGCCAACCTCGATCTCGCTGAACACCTTCGGTACCGGCAAGATCAGCGACGAGCGCATCATCCAGCTGGTCCGTGAAACCTTTGATCTGCGCCCCTACGCCATCACCCGCATGCTCGACCTGCTGCACCCGATGTATCAGGCCACTGCGGCGTACGGCCACTTCGGTCGCAATCCCTATGAGATGACCTACGGCGAGGATACCTTCACCGCCTTCACCTGGGAGAAGACCGACCGCGCCGAAGAGCTGCGTTCACTGGCAGGATTGTAAGGTTGGTTTTTGGCTTCGGCGTGGCAGGCAGAGTGAGGCGCTGCGCAAAGCTCGAGTTCCCGCGCCGAAGCAAGCTTCGCCACGAGAACAAGGCTTTGCTCCGGCCTCATCCTGCCTGCAGATACACTGGGCTGTCTGAGGGAATGGTCCAGCTTTGCTGGACTGCTGTCGCTGCGGTGGCTATTGGTTGACTGTTTTCTTCTGGTTGCTATGCGGGGGGCTTATCCCCCGACAGTTTTTTAGATTTCCTCAGGGGCAAGCCCCTTCGCACAAATTTCCTACACCAACAAATGACACAAAAAAGCCCCGCTTTGGATATATCCAGAGCGGGGCTTTTTGTTTACCAGCGTTATTACAGGCTGGTATTGAAGGTCACAACGAAGTTGCGGCCGGTGGCCGGCATTTCGTCTACCGATGCACGGTAGTGGCGGTTGTTCAGGTTGTTCATATGCAGCGCCAGACGGTGCTGGCCTTCGGAACCGAAGTTGCCGCCAACGGCAAAGTTGAGCGTGCTCCAGCCGGACAGGTGACGGGACACCTTGCCGGATTTCAAAATATCACGCTCTTTCTTGTCGGTCTTGCTGGATGCCTGGACAAAGGCGTCTGCCCACAGATCGGTACCGGCAAAGCTGCGCTCATAGCGCATGCCCAGCTGGCCGGAAATGGCCGGCACATCGGTCTTGTAGGTGGAAAAATCATCCACGGTGATCTTGCGACGCATCAGCGTAGTGGTCAGGTAGGGCGTATAAGGGGTGTCCTTCAGCCAGTACTCCATCAACAGTTCCAGACCATAGCTTTTTGCCTTGTCAGCGTTGACGTAGATATCTCCACCTGTGCAGCTGTGGCCATTGGCACAGCTTTCGAAGGTGATGTACTGCTTGGACTTGGTGTAGAACAGGGTACCGTCAAATACCACACCACGGTTCTGGTAGCGCAGGCCCAGTTCGTAGTTCTGTGAGCGCTCAGGACTCAGGTCCGGGTTGCCGTGCAGGGTAATGCCGCGCCCGGCACGGGAGTCGGTGAACTGCTCCAGCAGCGAAGGCATCACATAGCCTTCAGAGTAGCCGGCACGCAATGTGGTGTGCTCCAGTCCGGTCCAGGTCATGCCCAGGGATTTGACGAAACGGCTATGGGTGCTGTTTTCACCAGCTTTGTGATTAAGACTGCTGGTCTTATCCAGTTCGGATTTAACTCGATAATAGCGTACACCGCCAATCAGTTTGAAATCATTGGGCAAAGTCCACTCGTCTTGTAGAAAAGCAGAAGCAGTTTGCATTGTAGCTTTATCAAACGCTTGCCCTCTAACCCCAAAAGGCGGTTGATATTGCGGCAAAGGTGGTAACGGATTGGCATCCACTACAACAATATTATTATTCTTTGATGTTTTAAGATCATCCTTCAGATACTGAATACCCACCAAGCTATAGTGTGTAGGATGAAGCTGGAAGTCTAGCTGTGCACTACCACCGTAGGTACGAGTTGTATCTTTGGAGGTTGAGTCCATCTCGATCGAGCTCGTTCTCAACGGAATGGTTATACCACTCGGCCCCATGCTAGGGATAAACACTTTGCCGCCACGCCCATTAATTTTAATGGCGTTATCAAATTCACGTTTTACCTGTTGGTAAAAAATATCAGCACTGACTTTTTTAAATACCGTACCTAAATCAGTACCCTCGTAATACAAACCAAACTTACTTAAGTCGCGCTTCGGCAAGTTGGCATTAAACTGTGTCAATTCAGCTTCAGCAATATCAATATTTGCCTGTTGACCATTGATCATCGGATCAATGTCCATATTTTTCAGTGTCACCAAAGAAAACGGATCTTCCCAACCATCAGCAACCAGTTCATGCCGGTTTGCCTTGAAGGAAACGTAATGGTTTTCTTGTTCGCCCAATTTAACGCCAAGGTGCAAGCTGGCATCTTTGTTCTCAGAAGAAGAGTTTGGAAGTTTTTTGCTATCCGGGCTGTATCTACCCTTGGCCACCCGACGATCCTTGTGATCGTCACCGCTAACCGATAGACGGTAATCGAAACGGTCCAGCGACCCCGAAATGGCAGCCATGGCCTGCTTACCCTTAGTGCCACTGAAGTAACCGGCACCCAGCTCGACCACCACAGGATCAGCCGCACCTTTTTTGGTGATGACGTTGATCACGCCGCCAATTGCCTTGGCACCATGCATCACCGAGGCCGGGCCACGCACCACCTCGATACGCTCAATGTTGGACGGGTCAATCAGGAATGGCGCACCAAAGGAGCTGTGGTCGGTCATTTCCTGGCCATCGACCAGAATCACCACACGGTTGGCCTGCTCGCCACGAATACGGATACGCTTCATGCCGGCCACAGCGGTATCCACTACCGACACACCAGGCACATCTCGCAGCAGTTCAGCCACGCTATCAGCACCCCGTTTCTCGATCTGTTCACGCTCGACAACGGAAACCGAAGCCGGGTTGTCACGTACCGTGGTTTCGGTACGGGTGCCAACTACCGTCATGGTATCCAGCAGGGTGGTTTTTTCCTGTGCTTGCGCCAGCACGGGCAGCATGGCGGCGGTAATAACGAGAGCTAGACGTGTCTTCTTCATGCGTGGTAACTCGCGATCCTGTGATTTCGTAGACAAATTAGCGGCGCATTGTATCAGCTCACGGAAAGTAAATCCTTGCGTAAAAACAGGTATTTACCGGCCTGAAGTCACTGCCAGCAAGCCTCGAGGCCTGGCTGCGCAACCTGCTTTGACTGTTTGCCTCTGCAGAAAACGAACCCTGTCTGTGCAGGATGGCTCACTTGCCAAACGCATCCAGCAGCTGATTGATATTGGCTTGCAGCACGCGGACACCGCTGCTGTCGAGCAGGTACCAGGCTTGCGGATCCAGATAGACAATCTGTTGTTTTTGACCCGCCACGGTCTGCTTGATCAGCTCATGCTCCATCACCTGCCCGGCGGATTCGCCTTCACGGCCGATGGCGGCATCACGGTCCATGACGAACAGCCAGTCAGGATTGGCTTTTTGAATGAACTCATAAGAAACAGAGCGTTCTTGCGAGTCCTTCTCGATTTCTGCTGCAGTGAGTTGCATGCCGAAAACATCATGAATCAGGCTGAAACGGGTACCCACGCCCAGCGCGGCCATCTTGCCGCTGGTGGTCAGCAGGGTCATGCCGGTGCCCTGCTTCGCAGTCAGTTGCTGCAATTTGGCGATTGAATCGTTCAGCTCAGTGGTCAATTTCGTAGCCTTGTCCTGGCGCCCGAAGACCTCACCCAGCAACTCGGTATGGCGCACCACGCTGCCCGGCAGATCTTTGGGGGCCGGGGTCAGGTCCAGGGTCGGGCCGTATTTGGAAGCTTCCTCGAAGTGGCTGGCGGCGCGGCGGCCGAGAATGATCAGGTCAGGCTTGAGGTTCTTGATCGCCTCAAAGTCCGGCTCGAACAGGGTGCCGATTCGTACGAACTGTCCATCCGCATACTGTTGCAGTCCGTCGGGCAGCAACTCGCCAGCGGGAATACCCTGCGCCTCAACACCCAGTGCGGCCATGGTATCCAGCGTGGACCAGTCCAGCACGGCAACAGTTTTCGGGTTTTGCTCAACCTGCGTCTCGCCCTGGCTGTGCTTGATGGTGAGAGTGGCAGCAGCGGCCGGCAGGCTAAAAGCCAGCGCCAGTGCAGACAGGGAAAACAGCTTGAACAGCGAAGACTTGATGCGCATGGAAGGGCTCCCGGGACAGGCCTGCAACAACCAGGCAGAAAAAGAGGAGCCATCATATGCGAGCGATTCTCATTTGCCAACGACTTTCATTAAATTCACTCTAGCGCGATTTTTCTGTTGTCTACTGGGTGGGCAAGCTGTTAGATTGCGCCTGCGACTGATTCTCATTAAGGACCCTTTCATGAAACACAGCCTCTCCGCCCTGCTCATGGCTGCCTCCCTGGCATTCACCACCCACAGTTTCGCTGACGAGCGCACCGAGCACTTCAAGGGACTGCCCTCCCCTGATTTGGCCGCAGCAGTAAATAACTTCAATGAATACAACCAGCTGCTGGCCGCACAGCTAAACGGTGAGCTGACGCCCCAGGCCCTGGCCGAGATTCACCAGCTGACCTATACACTGGAAATCGCGCTGGAGAAAATCGGCATGGAAGTGGTAGCCCTGGCTGACGTGCTGGAAGAGGTGCACGTAGCATCCGAAACCGCAGAGCCGGAAAAACTGGCGGAAGAAGGCAAGAAATACATGCAGGTGGTGCAGGAGCTGAAAAAGCTGTAATACGGTGCCGACACAGTCGACCGGAGCCTTAAATTGCTCCGGTTTTCTTTTCCGCTCAGGCCGCCACGTCGGCCAGCAACTTCACGCCCAATAAGCCCATCAGGCTGCCGGCAACTCGATCGATCCAGGCCTTGCTGGCCAGGTAGCGGGCCCGTGGCGCAGGTGCCGACAGCACCAGCGTGACCAGCGCATACCAGCCAAACTCTATGGCGAACACCAGCAGCGGCAGGCCCAGCAATACCGCAAAGGGCACATCACGCGGCAATAACGAGGCAAAAATACCGGCATAGGCCAGCGCGGTTTTCGGGTTGCTCAGCTGGGTAGCCAACGCCAGTGCAAAAGCCCGCCACAGGCTGCCGTTGTTTTTCTGGCCCAGACTGTCCAGCACCAACGGCTGACGAGCACCGCGCACGATGCGCCAGCCGATATACAGCAGATACAGGCCACCAACCAGCTTGAGCAGGCCATAGAGCACCGGCACTGCTGCCAGCAAGGCCATCAGCCCGAGCAGTGCCATCAGCGCAAAAGTGATACCACCGACACCCATGCCCAGTGCTGCGGCCAGTCCGGCTGGACGCGATACCGCCAGCGCGGTACGGGCTACCAGCAGAAAGCTTGGGCCCGGGATCATGGCGCCCAGGGTAAGGGCGGCGGTCATGGTCAGCAGGGCAAGGACGAGTTCCATAGAGCATCCGGTAGTCGGCAACGGGAAACTGGCAAAGACTGCCATTTTGGCAGGCTCGCCGCAACGTCGGGAGCCTAATCAAAGGCTTCGTTCGACATGCTGAAAAGCGGATATCGCAGCCTTTTACTGTCCAGCATGACGTGTTGCCTGCCCGTTGTCGTTATCCTGCTTACAATGCTCGCCTATAGCCATAAGCACGATTAAACTAAAACCCTGCCGCCCCAAAAACCCGGAGTCTTCATGTCCACCATCAAGGAACAGCCGCCCGCCACCACCGCTGCCTTTGCAGATGGTCAGGATCCGGCACGCTGGCACATCCTGATGGTGATTCTTGCCGCCATCTTCATGTCGCTGATGGGGGTCAGCATTGTCAACGTGGCGCTGGCCTCCATCCAGCATGCTCTGCACGCCAGCCAGTCGGACATCCAGTGGGTACTGTCCGGCTATGCGCTGACTTTTGGTGTGGTACTGGTCAGCGCCGGGCGGGCCGGCGACCTGATGGGGCGCGGCGGCTTCTTCATGATAGGTGTCGCCATCTTCACCCTGGCTTCGGTCGGTGCCGGGCTGGCGCAAACTGCCGACCAGCTCAATCTGGCCCGCTTCATTCAGGGCGTTGGTTCAGGCTTCATCAACCCGCAGGGTGTAGGCATGATCCAGCAGTATTTTCGCGGGGCCGAGCGGGGGCGTGCCTTCGGTTTCTTTGGCACGGCGGTGGGTGTATCTGTAGCGATCGGGCCGGTACTGGGCGGTTTTCTGATCGAACTTGGCGGCGAAAGCTTTGGTTGGCGGCTAACTTTCCTGGTCAACGTTCCAGTCGGTCTGCTGACCCTCTGGCTGGGTTATCGCTGGTTTCCACGGCCGCTGCTGCACCGGCCATTGCTGGCCAATGGGCAGAATGCTGTAGGTCCGGATTTATCCGGACAAGTCGCTGCTGTGCGAACACGTGAGCACCTACAAGACCACGTCACCGAACAACCCAGTGCGCAAAACTGTGAGCAGTTACAAGAATCCACCCAGCACGACCACACAACAACTATGCAAACACCGCAAAAACAGGGTCTCAGCTCGCTGGACCCCGTCGGTGCCATGCTGCTGGGGCTGGGCGTACTGGCGGTGCTGTTTCCCTTTGTCGAGGCGCGCGATGCGCACATGCTATGGCTGCTGGTGCCGCTGGGGCTGCTGCTGTTCTATCTGTGGGTGCGCTGGGAGCGACTATATGCCCGCATGGGCTTCAGCCCCATGGTGGAGCTGAACATTTTCCGTACGCCCAGTTATCGCAACGGCGCCATCATCATGACCCTGTATTTCCTCGGCATGACCAGCGTCTGGGTGCTGGTGCCGCTGTTCATCCAGCTGGGACTGGGCAAAAGTGCCCTTGAGGCCAGCCTGATCGGCATTCCCTCTGCCCTGCTGTCGGCCTGGTCGGCCAACTGGTCGGGCAAGCACGTGACCCGCATCGGCCGGGCGATTGTGGTTGGCGGCCTGTGCATGGCCCTGCTCGGTCTGATCACCAGCATTCTGGTGGTACAGCTGCACCTGCACGGCCTGCTCAGCCACTGGTGGTTGCTGGGCACTCTGGGCCTGTTCGGCATCGGTCAGGGCTCGGTAATCAGCCCCAACCAGACCTTGACGCTGGCCGAAGTACCCATCGCCTATGCCGGCAGTTCCGGTGCCATCATGCAGACCGGCCAGCGCATCGGCACCTCGGTTGGTATCGCCGTGATCACCGCGCTGGTATTTGCCGTGCTGCCATACAGCAACTGGCATCTGGCCTTTACCCTGGGTTTTGCCAGTATCATGGTGACTCTGTCGCTGGCCCTCGCGGTCTCGATCAAGGACATGCGCATGCGCCGCACTCACTGACTGCTGTCTACAAAGGAATTCAGCCATCATGCCTTCTTCCGGTTTCACCCAGCCGCTGCGCCACCTCTGGGCGCTGGACAAGTTCGGTCCGGGACTGCGCTTTTTCATCGCGCTGAGCCTGTGCACCGGCTGGGTCTGGCTGTTTGACCGCATTGATGCGCTGATACCACTTTACCTTGGCGTAATTGCCATGGCTCTGGCAGAAACCGATGACAGCTGGCAGGGCCGCCTGCTTTCCGTAACTGTGTCGCTGGTCTGTTATCTGGTCATGAGTACCGCGGTCGAGCTGTTGCACGGCCATACTTTCTGGTTGTCCATGTTCATGGTGGCCAGCACCTTTGTGCTGATCGTGCTGGGTGGTGCCGGCTCGCGCTATGCCTCGACTTCCTATGCCACGCTGATTCTCGGCATCTACACCATGATCGGGCTTGAGCAGCACAGCCAGGCAGAGCCAGCCTTCTGGCAATACACACCTCTGCTGCTCTGTGGCGCACTGTTGTATGGCGCCATCTCTGTGCTCTGGCACCTGCTGTTTGCGCAGCAGCCGCTGCAGCAAAGCCTGGCACGCCTGTTCCGTCACCAGTGTGATTACCTCAAGGCTAAGTCGGTGATGTTCGAGCCGCTGCGCAACATGAACGTTGAGGCACAACGGCTTGAGCTGGCCCGGCAGAATGCCCAACTGGTGAATGCGCTGAATGCCAGCAAGAACCTGATCCTGCAACGGGTCGGTCGTGATCGCAGCCGGCTAGCCACCAAACGCTACCTGAAACTGTATTTTCTTGCCCAGGACCTGCACGAACGCGCCACCTCCAGCCACGCCCCTTACGAGCAGCTGGCCGATGCATTCTTTCACAGTGACGTGCTGTTCCGCTGCCTGCGCCTGATCCGCCAACAGGGCGATGCCTGCGAGGCACTGGCCCGTGCCATCGAGCTGCGCCAGCCATTCGATTACGGCGAGGGCCACGCCCAGGCACTGGAAGATCTACAGGCGGCCATCGCCTGGCTGCACAAGCAGAACAACCCCGAATGGACCGAACTGCTGCGTTCGCTGCGCGCCCTGGCCGAAAACCTCGGTACCATGGACCAGCTGCTCAGTCAGGCCAGCAACCCGGATGCCCTGACACTGCACCAGGACAGCAACCTGTTTGACCGCGAACCGCAAAGTCTGCGTGAAGCCGGCGAGCGCATCACCCGCCACCTCAGCCTCAAGTCCGGGCTGATGCGCCATGCCATCCGCATGGCCATCGCTGTTGGTGCCGGTCTGCTGATCATGCACGTGCTGGCACCAGAACAGGGCTACTGGATCCTGATGACCACGGTATTTGTCTGCCGTCCGCACTATGCAGCTACCCGTAAACGCATGCTGCAGCGCATCCTGGGCACCATCCAGGGGCTAGCCATGAGCTGGCTGCTGTTCCAGATCACACCGCTGCTGTGGGTACAGGCACTGTTCGCCATTGCTGCCGGTGTCGGCTATTTCGCCACCAGGGCCAACCACTTCAAGGCATCTACCGCTTTCATGACGCTGATGATGCTGATCTGCTTCAACCAGATCGGCTACGGTTACGACCTGTTCCTGCCGCGACTGGTGGATACTGTGGCTGGCAGCCTGATTGCCGGGCTGGCGGTATTCTTTATCCTGCCGGACTGGCAGGGCCGCCGCCTGCACCAGACCGCGGCCGCCACCCTGCGTGCCAATGGCCGCTATCTGCAGCACATCATGCAGGAGTACAGCCAGGGCAAGACCGACGACATGCAGTACCGCATCGCCAGGCGCGAAGCCCATAACGCCGATGCCGCCCTTAGCGGCAGCCTGGGCAACATGCTCAAGGAGCCCGGCCATTTCCGCCGGCAAAGTGATCTGGGCTTCCGCTTTCTGCTCTGCTCACACAGTCTGCTCAGCTACATCTCGGCACTGGGTGCACACCGTGAAAAGCTGGCCGACGCGCCCAACTACCCTTCACTGAACCGCGAAGCCGAACAGCTGGCCGGCAATCTGGTACTGCTGGCGGACAATCTGGAAAGTCTGCAGCCAATCAGCAGCGACTGCAGTGAAGAAGACGAGCAAAGTCGTCGGCTGGAAGACATGCAGGTCGGCGATGACGACCACCTGCGCCTGCTGCATAACCAGCTGCTGCTGATTAGCCAGCAACTGGCGAGCCTGCGCATGCTGGCCTGCGAGCTGGTACAGCCGGAACCTGCAAACAAATAAGCCGGAGCAACGACAGAACAACTGTCATCACTCCGGCCTATTTTTGCTAACGGATTGCCGCTTCCGGGAGCAGTTCAGCTCCTGATCAGAATCCGCTCAGCCACAGCTGCGCATAACCTGTTGCCGGATACTGCGCCAGCACCTGCTCGCGGCCGCTGGCCAGCTGCAGGTTGCTGCTGTGTTGCAGCAGGCTGTCGATCACCTCGACCAGCTCCATGCGCGCCATGGGTGCGCCCGGGCAAACGTGAACACCGGCGCCATATAGCAGGTTGTCCTGCGGATCACGCTCCCAGGAGAAGCTGTCCGGCTCGGGGAACACTTCGGGGTCACGGTTGACCGCCACCCAGTTCAGGTAGACGCGGTCTTCCGCGGCAATCTGGCGGCCGCCAATCTCCACCGGACAGGTGGCACGACGGCGGTTTTCCAGCAGCGGGTTGTGCATGCGCTGGATCTCGTCGTTGGCGTAATAGAGCTTGTCCGGTTGCTCGCGCAGTTGCTGTTGCAGTTCCGGCTCACCGGCAAGGAAGTGCGCAATGATGCCGATACCCGAGGCCAGGGTACCCACCTCTCCTACCGTCCAGTTGCGCAGGATGCTGGCAATTTCCACATCGGTCAGATTGCGGCCATCGACCTGTTCATGCATCAGCTCGGTAGTAATGTCGGCATCAGCCGCCACGCCCGGCTGGCGGCGCGCTGTCAGCTGCTCGGCAACAATGTTCTCGAACTCTGCCGCCAGGCGTGACAGCTCGGCACGGTCCTGCTGCAGTGTTGCCTGCTGGTTCTGCTGTGCCCACTGGCCCAGTGCCTGCTGCAGCTCTTGCGGCCAACCCATGAAGGCACACTGTGCACGCAGGGCAAACGGCAGGGCAAAGTCGGCCATCAGGTCCACCTGCTCGCGACCCTTCAGCTCCTGCGCCAGCTCGTCGGCAATCGCGCGGCAAACCGGCTTGAACCACTCAACCCGCTGCTCGTTGAAATAAGGCTCGATCAGCTGGCGAAACGGGGTGTGCTCGGGCGGATCCATGCCGTTGGGTACAGAGACATGACGCGAAACCTTGTTACTGAAGTTCTCGTGATCCAGCAACACCTGAAGGACATCGGCATGACGAAACAGGGTCCAGTGGCCCTGTGCATCATGTGCCACCGGGCACTTCTCACGCATCTGGTCATAAGCTGCGCGCTGATCTGCCAGCACATCAGGATTGCGGATATCCCAGTCTGCAGGGGTACTACTCATCGTCATGCCTCCTTCGCAATGCTTCTATAGTGTGACAATGATCACACAAGCAAACAGCAAACCCCCTTGCCTAAAATCAAATTGACAAGAATCAATACATTAAAAATATTACCGACCCTCCCTGCCAACCAAACAGGTCAGGTGCAAGCCTGCGAAAAACCTGAACCAGCAGCTCCCTTTGGCCGACAAGGAAAACGGGATTACCCATAAAAACCGCACTACACTCGTCAGGACATCCAGTTGCCATTTCACAGGGAGGTGATGATGCACAAGGGAATGATGCGTGCTTTTTTCTGGCTGGCCGGCTGCCTGTTATTGTCAGCATCCGCATTGGCTAGCTGTCCGGAGCAGACAGGAACGGAACTGCAACAGCAGATCATCCATCTGCAGCAACAGCTGCGCCAGTGGGACCATGCCTATCATGTCGAAGGGCAAAGTCCGGTGGCAGACGAAGTCTACGATCAGGCCCGCTCGAAACTGGAGCTATGGCAACTCTGTGCTAGCGACAGCCCCGCCGCCATCAAGCTGCCAACCGACAGCAATTTCAATCGCAAGCACCGCTACACCCAGATGGGCCTGAAAAAGCTGTCGGCCAAACAGCTGCAGCAATGGCTGCAAGGCCGGCAGGATCTCTGGGTACAGCCCAAGCTGGATGGTGTTGCAGTTACGCTGGTGTACCGGCAAGGCCGGCTGGCAAAAGCCATCAGCCGTGGCGACGGCCGTCAGGGTATCGACTGGCTGGAGCATGCTCAGTCAATTGCCGCCATACCCAAGCAGCTACCTGCTGCCATCGATGCCCATCTGCAAGGCGAGCTGTACCTGAAACTGGAGCAACATGTGCAGGCGGACAGCAGCAGCCATCAGGCCCGCAGCTCGATCGCAGGCATGCTCAACCGCAACCTGCTGGATGCCGCCACCGGTGAACAAATAGGCCTGTTTGTCTGGGAATGGCCGGACGGTCCGGAACAGATGGATGAGCGTTTGCAGCAGCTGGCTGATCTGGGTTTCGCCGACAGCCGACTCTATAGCAAACCCGTTGACGGCTTTGCTGGCATCAGCCAGTGGCGTGATCACTGGTTCAACAGCCCGCTGCCCTTTGCCAGCGATGGTGTGGTCGTTCGTCAGGGCACGCGCCCGGCCAGTCAGCTGCAGCACCCTTATGCGCCAGACTGGGCAGTTGCCTGGAAGTATCCGCTAAGTACCGCCGTCAGCCCTGTCGTCCGTTTCGAGTTCAATATTGGCCGCAGCGGACGCATTACACCGATTGCCCTGCTGGGGCCGGTTGAGCTGAATAACAAACGCATCGCTCGCGTCAGCCTGGGTTCGCTCAAACGCCTAAAACAACTGGATATTGGTGCTGGCGATCATCTGGCCATACGCCTGTCCGGCCATGCCATTCCGCAAGTGAGCTCAGTCGCCTGGCGCAGTCCGCAACGTACGCTGCCCAGCCTGCCCGACCCTAAGCGGTACCACGCTCTCAGTTGTTTTGAATACGTGTATGGCTGCGAGCAGCAGTTTCTTGCCCGTCTTGAATGGCTAAGCGGCAAGCGCGGACTGGGCATGAAAGGCGTCGGGCGTGGCAGCTGGAAGCTACTGGCTCATGCCGGACATGCAAGAAACCTGGCCGACTGGCTCGGGCTGGATAGCACTCGGCTGGAATCGGTGGACGGCATTGGTCCGCGCCGTTCCCGGCAGTTGCTGGACGCCTTTGACCGGGCCCGTCAGCAGCCATATGCCAGCTGGCTAAACGCGCTGGGCGCTCCATCCGTATTACGGCTGCTGCCTGCAGATAACTGGCCAGACATGGCCCTGCTCGACTTGCACGGCTGGCAGCAAAGGGGCTATTCGCATACCAGTGCTACTGCGCTACTGGAGTTTTTCCGGCATGACGAAACCGGGAGGATCGCCCGGCAACTGGCTGCCGCCGGAATCGACGGTTTTACGCCAGCCGATTAGAGGTTTGAATTTATTCAAGTAATAAGCCAAACACCACTGGATGTACCATTGCTCGTGGCTCGTGTGCAAATGAGTTCGCACCTACAGCAGGTCATCCGTCCTGTGCGAAGGGGCTTGCCCCTGAGAAGAGCACAGCCCTTGTCGGGGGCAAGCCCCCTCCCACAAAGTAACGGTCTTATTGCCCCAGTAGGTACTCAGTAAATACGAAACGCCTGATGACAGCTTTCGCAGGCTTTCTCCACCACATCCACCCGGACGCCCAGAGCATCGGGATTCAGTGGCTGCTGATCAGCCGACTGCACCAGCAGTTCGGTGGTACTTTCAAGCT
>CAZKTB010000019.1:0-17221 GCA_964555485.1 uncultured Thiopseudomonas sp.
CAAGGCAGTTTTTTGCTCCTGCAAAAACTGCATTTCCTCCATCCATGGCGGTCAGATGTACTTGCGGCGTGTTTGCGTATCCATGACCCGGTATCGCTTACTCCAGACCCAGATTTAAATTCATGCAGTTGATGCTTCTTTCTCCAGCTCGACTTCCAGCTGCGCATCGCACTCTGGGCAGAATTCATGCTCACCGGCCAGGTAGCCATGTACCGGACAGATGGAGAATGTCGGCGTGATGGTCAGATAAGGCAGACGGAAGCGGCCAAGGGAGGCTTTCACCAGATTCTTGCAAGCTTCAACTGACGAGATCTGCTCGTTCATGTACAGATGCAGCACCGTGCCGCCGGTGTATTTGCACTGCAGTTCATCCTGCAGCAGCAAGGCTTCGAAGGCATCATCGGTGTAACCCACCGGCAGCTGCGAGCTGTTGGTGTAGTACGGAGCGTCGGCATAACCGGCCTGCAGAATATCGGGGAAGCGTTTCTGGTCTTCCTTGGCAAAACGGTAGGTGGTGCCCTCGGCCGGGGTGGCCTCAAGGTTGTACAGGTGACCGGTTTCTTCCTGGTACTGCACCATCTTGGCGCGAATGTGATCCAGTATTTCCAGCGCCAGCTTGCGGCCGGCTTCGGTGTGCATGCCCTCACGATCATTGGTCAGGTTGCGCAGCATTTCATGCATGCCGTTTACGCCAATGGTGGAGAAGTGATTGCGCAGCGTACCCAGATAGCGCTTGGTATAGGGATACAGACCGTTGTCCATATGCTGCTGAATCACGGTGCGCTTCACTTCTAGGCTGTCGCGCGCCATGTCGAGCAGCTGATCCAGCTGCTGGTAGAGCCCGGGCAGGTCATTATTGAACAGATAACCCAGGCGGGCACAGTTGATGGTTACCACACCCAGCGAGCCAGTTTGCTCGGCCGAACCGAACAGGCCGCCGCCGCGCTTGAGCAGCTCACGCACGTCCAGCTGCAGGCGACAGCACATCGAGCGTACCTGGTTGGGCTCCATGTCGGAGTTGATGAAGTTCTGGAAATACGGCAGGCCATAGCGTGCCGTCATGGCGAACAGCCGGTTGGCGTTTTCACTGTCCCAGGGGAAATCCCTGGTGATGTTGTAGGTCGGGATCGGAAAGGTGAACACCCGTCCCAGGCCATCTCCGGCCTGCATCACTTCGATGTAAGCCTGGTTGATCAGGTCCATCTCTTCCTGCAGGTCACCATAGGCGAACGGCATTTCCTCACCGCCGATGTAGGGAATCTGCTCGCGCAGGTCTTCCGGGCAAACCCAGTCGAAGGTCAGATTGGTGAAAGGTGTTTGCGTACCCCAGCGTGACGGCACGTTGAGGTTGTAGATGAACTCCTGGATGCACTGACGCACCTGCTCGTAGCTCATGGCATCCTTGCGCACAAAGGGGGCCAGGTAGGTATCGAAGGAACTGAATGCCTGGGCGCCGGCCCATTCGTTTTGCAAGGTACCGAGGAAGTTGACCATCTGACCCAGTGCACTGCTCAGATGTTTGGGCGGACCCGCCTCGATGCGACCGGGAATGCCGTTGAAGCCTTCGTTGAGCAATGTACGCAGCGACCAGCCCGCACAGTAACCGGCCAGCATATCCAGGTCGTGGATGTGCAGATCACCTGAGCGATGTGCGGCACCGATTTCCGGGCTATAAACTTCGTTCAGCCAGTAGTTGGCGACAACCTTGCCCGCCACGTTGAGAATCATGCCGCCCAGCGAATAGCCCTGGTTGGCATTGGCATTGACCCGCCAGTCCTGGCGCTGCAGGTATTCATTGATAGATGAGGCTACATCGACCTGCTGGTGCTGTTGTTGCATGCTGACTGGCTGATTGGTCATCTTTGATCCCTTTACTATATATGGTGCCAAGCAAGCACCTAAACACAACATGTTGTGCATAGTAGAGATTAAAGGCACAATCCGGATTGACCAAAATCAAGGTAATCACTGCGCTTTACAGATAAGCGTTCCGGGTCAAAAGTCGTCAAAAAACAGACAGGAAGGGTAAAAAAGACCAATGAAATCTTGGTAAAAACCACATAACCAGAGGCTTTTACGGGGGAACATTCATGGATGTGGTCAGCCATTATCCGACCACACCCATGATCAGGAGAAAGGAAATTAAACCGGCTTGGCACCCATAATTGCGCTGGTACCCAGCAACAGTGCCAACAGGATCAGCAGCCAGACCAGGGCAAATGCCTGCTGTCTGCCGCTGGCCTGTTTCTTTTGCGCCAGCAATTGCTGCCAGCGGCCAAGGTTGCCGGCCAGCAGAAAGCCGAAAGGTACAAACAGCGGTAACAGCAGAATGCTGATCAACAACCACTTCTGGCCCAGCGGCATCGCCGCCCAGTGTGTCAGCCACCAGCCGCTGACCGGCAGCGACAGCCACAGCAGTGCAAACAGCGGCAGGCTGATCCGGCGGGTACGCTGCAGCTTGCGTTGCAGCTCATCCGCTTTTGCATTGCGGGCGCGCCACAGAATCACCGCATGCACCAGCAATCCCAGTATCAGCAATACGGCAACGCCGCCGTGCAGGATACGAACCGTCAGATAATGTTCCACACTCAGCTCCTTAGGCTAAAAACAGTTGGTAAGCCGGGTTGTCGGTTTCTTCCCAGTAAGGGTAACCCAGGGTAGCCAGCGCCTGCTCGAACTCGGCGTACTCTTCCTCGTTGACCTGCAATGCGGCCAGCACCCGCGCATCGGCGGCGCCGTGGTTGCGGTAATGGAACATGGAGATGTTCCAGCGTCCGCCCAGCTGATTGAGGAAGTTGAACAGTGCACCCGGGCGCTCGGGAAACTCGAAACGGAACACCCGCTCGTTGTTTACCGCATCGGCATGGCCGCCAACCATATGGCGAATATGCAGCTTGGCCAGCTCGTTGCGGGTCAGATCCAGCACCGGAAAACCCTGGTTCTGCAGCTCGGCAATCAGGGCCTTGCGCGGATCGGTATCCGGATGAGTCTGCACGCCCACGAAAATATGCGCCTGACCATTGGTGTGATAGCGGTAGTTGAACTCGGTGATCTGCCTGGTGCCCAGCGCCTCGCAGAAACGTTTGAAGCTGCCCGGCTCTTCCGGAATGGTCACGGCAATGATCGCCTCACGACGCTCGCCCAGCTCGGCACGTTCGGCCACGTAGCGCAGGCGGTCGAAGTTGACGTTGGCACCGGAATCGACCGCCACCATGGTCTGGCCGGTGATGCCGGTCTTGTAGCAGTACTTCTTGATGCCAGCCACCGCCAAGGCGCCAGCAGGTTCGGTGATCGAGCGGGTATCGTCGTAGATATCCTTGATTGCCGCACAGATCTCGTCGTTGTCCACCGTAACCACATCATCAACATAACGGCGGCACAGCTCGAAGGTGTGCTCGCCGATCTGGCTTACCGCGACACCGTCGGCAAACAGTCCGACCTGTGGTAGCACCACACGGTCATCGGCCTGCAATGCCTGCTGCAGGCAGTTGGAGTCTTTCGGCTCGACGCCAATCACCTTGATTTCCGGACGCAGGTACTTGATATAGGCGGCAATGCCGGCCAACAGGCCGCCACCGCCACAGGGTACGAATATGGCGTGCAGATCACCCTGATGCTGGCGCAGGATCTCCATCGCAATGGTGCCCTGTCCGGCAATCACATCAGGGTCGTCGTAGGGATGGATATAAACATAGCCCTTTTCTTCCACCAGCTGCAGCGACAGCTCCAGCGCCTGCGGAAATGCCTCGCCATGCAACACCACCTCGGCACCGCGGGCGCGCACCGCATCCACCTTGATCTCCGGTGTGGTCTTGGGCATCACGATGGTGGCGCGAATACCCAGGTACTGTGCAGCCAGCGCCACGCCCTGGGCATGGTTGCCGGCAGAAGCAGTGACCACACCACGCTCGCGCTCGGCCTGGCTGAGCTGGATGATCTTGTTGTAGGCACCACGAATCTTGAACGAGAACACCGGCTGCAGGTCTTCACGCTTGAGCAGGATATTGTTGTCCAGTCGCTCTGACAGCTGTCGGGCAGGATGGATGGGGGTTTCTACCGCCACGTCATAGATGCGGGCATTGAGGATTTTCTTGATGGTATGTTCGTGCATGGTGCAGCCAGTTTGTAAGGTTCATTGGACAGTGTTCCCGAGTGTACTCTACAGACCCGCACACAACCATTATAATGGCCAAAATTCATCCATCCGGAGCCTGCCGTGAGCCAAGACCAGTTGAAACAAGCCGTTGCCCAAGCCGCCGTTGCGGAAATCCTGCCCCGCCTCGACAGGCATGCCGTGATAGGTGTCGGCACCGGCTCCACCGCCAACTTTTTCATTGATGCGCTGGCCGCCTACAAGGATGACTTTGCCGGCGCCGTAGCCAGCTCCGAAGCCACTGCCGAGCGTCTGAAAGACCACGGTATCGAAGTGTTCGACCTGAACAATGTTGCCGGTCTCGAGTTTTATATTGACGGTGCCGACGAGGCCAACCCGCATCTTGAGCTGATCAAGGGCGGCGGCGCGGCACTGACGCGCGAGAAGATCGTCGCTGCTGTGGCCAAAACCTTCATCTGCATCGCCGATGACAGCAAGAAGGTGGATTTTCTCGGCAATTTCCCGCTGCCGGTGGAAGTGATTCCCATGGCTCGCAGCTATGTCGCCCGCCAGATCGTCCGCCTGGGTGGCGATCCTGTTTACCGTACCGGCGTGGTTACCGACAACGGCAACGTCATCCTCGACATCCACAACATGCAGATCACCGATCCGCGCGGCCTGGAAGAGCAGCTCAACGCCATTGTCGGTGTAGTCTGCAACGGCCTGTTCGCCGCCCGCCCTGCCGACGTGCTGCTACTGGGTACCAAGGAAGGCGTGCAGCGCATCGCCAATCAGCGCGTTTGATACGCTGCGCTGATTTGCATCCGATCGCTTCTGCTCACTTTGGTCATTACCCGACTTGATCGGGTAATCCCCTTCAGACCGAAGAAAGCAGGACTTGATCACCAAATCAAAACCGGGTGATCTGCAGCAAAGCACGTCAACCTGGGAGATTGCCGGATCAAGTCCGGCAATGACGAGAACTGGCCGCTAATGACGGCTGTGTTAGCGGCCTCAGTTCTTGACGCCTGCAGTCAGATTCCTTGTCTTGCCGATTTTTTCCAGTTGACCGTTCAGCATGTGGGTCAGATAGGGCTGGCCGCTTTCACTGACCCGGAACAAGCCGTAACGGGCCGTTTCATACTGCTGACCGGTTCCTTCCTGGAAGAAAAACGCATTGGTGGCAAACTGCACGCTGCCATGGCGCAAGCGATACTCAAGATGCAGCTGCCCTGGTGCCGGCTGCTGTCCACTGTCCAGCGCCACAAAACGAGCCACGCCCTGCTCATCCGGAGCCACCAGCACCCGGCCGGTCAGTGGCGGCATGCCGCTGTCATCCTCTTGTTCTTCGGCAGCATTCCGTTGCTTCCACAACGCCTGGCGTACCTCGTTGCCGAGCGCAAAGCGCAGTGCCATGTAATCACCCTGCATCAGCGAGCGCGGGTCAACCGGCGCCAGCTCGAGGATCAGTTCCCGGCCGTTCTCCAGCACCTGCTCGGTGCGGAAGATGGAAAAGTTGATGCCTGCCAACAACAGCAGCAAAACCAGAACAATGCCTGTCTTACGCATCAGCAGTCTCCTTTTCCGGTTTGGCCGGCCCCGGCAGACACAGCAGCCAGAAACGCAGCACAAACAGCAACACCGCCAGTCCCGACAGGATCATCGACTTGACCAGCAGGGTCTGCTCCAGATCGTAGTAATACAACAGCAACATGCCCAGCAGTACCGCCAGATTTGCAGCCCAGTACAGACGCTGGCCCTGCAGCCAGGCCAGTGACAGCAACAGTACCGCCACCGTTACACCGGGCATGTACCAGCCGGCCCAGGCCACCAGCACACCCAGCGCCAGGCCATATAGCCGCTCACCTGGCTGCTGCAGCCTGTGCACCAGCAGCCAGGCCAGAAAGCCGGCCAATACCAGCGTCAGCAACAGGGGTTTGTGCGCCCAAAGACCACCCCGGCCCAGTGCCAGCAATTCGGTATGCTGCAACACCAGCCATGCCCAGAGCGACAAGGTCAGTCCACGCTTGAGCGGATGCACCCATTGGTGCCAGCAACTCAGGCGCATCTCCGCCAGATACAGCCAGCCGGTCACTGCCAGCAGCAACGGCAACAGTGCCTGCAACAGCACCGTTTGCTCAAGGTCGACCGCAAAGCCTGCCAGCGTATAAGCCAGGGCAATCACGAAAACTGGCACACAAAAACTGCGTACAAAGGTGTCCCGTACCAGAAAAAACACCGGAATCTGAACCAGTGTCACCAGCAGCTCGAAAGATAGCGGCAGCTGCTGCATCGCCAGCGATGCCAGCACCAGCCCCTGGCCGGTCAGTGCTGCCGCCACTCCCAGCTGGTGCACAAACACCGAGCGCTGCAAGCGGCTGATCCAGGCCGCCAGTGCCAGCACAATCACTCCCAGCACACCCGTCGACTGCTGCAGCTCACTGGAGGACATGAAAAACAGCAGGCTGCCGGGAACCGCCACCACCGCCAGTACAAAAAACTGTGCCGCCAGCCAGGCCGTCACCGCCAGAAAAGCTCTCAGATACCAGGGCTGCTGCAGTACGGAAGGCAACTCGCCACTGACCATCTGCCGTTCAGAAAGCTGCTGCCAAAGATGTTGTGCATCATTCATGGCTTTTCTCCTTCGGTTTCAGCCAGGCATAGCCGCCCAGCGCCGCCAGTAGCACCAGCGTGCCCTGCAGAAAAAACACCATAAAGATATTGGTGTCAGCAGCTCGGCCAATCACCCAGAATGACAGCCTGACCAGCAGCGCCAGCAACAGCAACACCAGCAGCGGTCGCTGAAAACTGCGCCAGGCATAGAGCACCAGCAGCAAGGACAAAAGCAGCAGCCAGACCAGATGGCCCAGCCAGGGATGAATGCGCACACTGCTGTCAAATACCGCCAGCAACGACCACCCGGTTGCAATGGTCAACAACACTGATATCAGCACGGCGTTGGCAATGTGCCAAAGCAGCCGCTCCCCTGACCAGTCCAGCCGCGCTACTGGCAGCCAGAACAGCAGGTTCAAGCCCAGCAGCAGGGCAAAACGCAGATCAGGACTCAGCTGGGTGAATGTCTGGCAAGCCAGTACCAGAGCCACATTCAGCAGCAGCACTGTCAGGCCGGCAATCGCCAGATTCAGCCCGAGCACTGCCCAGGGCACCAGTAGCAGTCCCCAGAGCAGGAACAGCTCGAAGGCATCCGCCCCGGTCTGGTAGGTTTGCCCGACCAGCGCCAGCAAGGCGCCCAGCAGCAGTGCACTGGCAAACAGCGCACTCTGGGCAATCCAGTGCTGCAACGGATAACGCAGCAGCACCAGCAAAGGCAACGCCAGCAACACCTGTGCCAGCGTAAAACGCTGCAGGCGGCTCAGGGCATCCCAGTTGTAGGCGAAAAAGAAAATCACTCCGCTGCAGGCCGACAACAAGGCGCCGATCAGCAAAAGACGATCGAGAAACACCAGGGTTCTGGCACGGTCCGGCCGTGCCTGCGCCACTTCCAGCGCCTGCTCAAGATGTTGTGGCGGCAATACCCCGGCTGCCACCCAGTTCAATAATGTGCGTGAGTCCATCAGTGCATAATCCTTGCCGAGAACAGAGCTAGTTTACGCCGGTTTATTGCCGATTGCCGGAAGATCAACGCAGCCCGGGCTTCCAGCCAGCCCATATGCCGCTGACCAGACTCGATGGTTCAATCCCCTGCCGGCACAAAACGATAAAACAGGTTGGGTTCACCCACCACATAAATCATGCCCCGGTCGTCCATGGCTACGCCTTCGGCCTGCTTGATGCTGCGGGTCAGGCCATTAAAGCCGAGCATCAGGCTCATGAAGCTGACCGGCTCGCCCTGCTCGTCCAGCTCCAGCAACAGCTTGGACTCGTCCGACAGCACCAGCAGGTGTCCAGTACGGCGATCCAGCTCCAGCCCGGAAATGTCGCGCATGAACAGCTCATCCGATGGCAGCTCGATCAGCGGGCCGGCCAGGTTCTTCTCCAGATCAAAGTCCATGGCATAGAGCGCATGGGGGTTTCGCTCCTTGGCGACGATAAAGCGTGAATTGAGTGCATCCCAGACCAACCCTTCCAGCCCCTTGTTCTTCGGGTACAGAAATGCATCTTCCAGCACACCCAGATCAACCTCCAGCGCCTCGCTCAGATCAATCCGGTCCTCGACCGGCAGGGAAAACAGCACCAGCTTGCTGCGGCGCTCATCCACCAGCGCAAAGCGGCCGTCACTCAGCGCCTCGATACCCTCGGGATCGGAAATTCCAAGCAAGTCGATCTCGCGCAAAAGCTCACCCTCAAGACTGAGCTGTGCCAGCTTGGGAATCTTGCCGGTGATGGTGAACAGGGTATTGGTCGGTGCATGCCAGGTCAGACCCGAGGTTTCCGCCTTGAGCAGCCGCTCGACCGGCCTGCCCTGGATATCAGCCGAGTAGCGGTTCAGCCAGATGCTGGCAGTCCGCTCACTGTCCGGCGTACGCAGCTCTCGCGAAGTTTGCAGCAGGCGGTCATCAACCTCGAAGTAATAGCCGAGCCCGCCAAGCAGCAACAATAGAAGTAACACCAGCCAGATGCGCATCATGTGTATCCAGAAACAGCGAAAGACGTTCGACTCTATGTCGTCGATAAAGTTCTGATGGCAGAGCGCCATGGCTGCCAATAAATATGGTGATTGCCCGCTATCATGTAGCATTGCCATTTCCGCCATTTTGTAGACAGGTACGACATGCAGCAACAGGTACTAGATTTCTGGTTTGAAGAGCTCAAACCCGCCCAGTGGTTCAAGGCCTCCGACACGCTAGATGAAAGCATCCGCCAGCGTTTCGCTACCCTGCTGCAGCAAGCCATGCGCGGCGAGCTTGAGAGCTGGAGAAATACAGCCGAAGGCCGGCTGGCAGAAATCATCGTGCTCGACCAGTTCAGCCGCAATATCCATCGTGGCACCCCGCAAGCCTTTGCCGCCGACCCTGTCGCCCTGGTTCTCGGCCAGGAAGCAGTGCGAGCCGATGCACTAAAGCAACTGGAAACGGTGGAGCAGCGTGATTTTCTGCTGCTGCCCTTCATGCACAGTGAATCGGCACTGATCCAGCAGCAGGCCCTGCCGCTATTCAAGGCCCACACCTCCCCGGGCTGCTACCGTGCCGCCGTGCAACACAAGGGCATCATCGACCGCTTCGGCCGCTATCCGCACCGCAACGCCATCCTTGGCCGCAGTTCCACCGCAGAAGAGCTGGAATTTCTACAGCAGCCCGGCTCCTCCTTCTAGACAAAGCCATTCACCGAACCCCGCTCAGTCCCCCGGCTTTGCCCGGAATGCTGCCAGAGCGTAGAATCCGCTAATTAATCTCAACCGTACTACAGGAAGTCGCCATGCCAGACTATCGCTCGAAAACCTCCACTTTTGGCCGCAACATGGCCGGTGCCCGTGCCCTGTGGCGTGCCACCGGCATGAAGGACGAGGACTTCAAGAAGCCCATCATCGCCGTCGCCAACTCCTTCACCCAGTTCGTGCCCGGTCACGTACACCTGAAGGACATGGGCCAGCTGGTAGCACGCGAGATCGAAAAGGCCGGCGGCGTCGCCAAGGAATTCAACACCATTGCCGTGGATGACGGCATCGCCATGGGTCACGACGGCATGCTGTACTCGCTGCCCAGCCGTGAAATCATTGCCGACTCGGTGGAATACATGGCCAACGCCCACTGTGCCGATGCGCTGGTGTGCATTTCCAACTGCGACAAGATCACCCCCGGCATGCTGATGGCCGCCCTGCGCCTGAACATTCCTGTGGTGTTCGTCTCCGGCGGTCCGATGGAGTCCGGTAAGTCCAAGCTGTCAGACAACCCGCTGAACCTGGTTGATGCCATGGTGATCGCTGCTGAAGACTGCGCCACCGACGAAGAAGTCGCCGAAATCGAGCGTAGCGCCTGCCCGACCTGCGGCAGCTGCTCCGGCATGTTCACCGCCAACTCGATGAACTGTCTGGTGGAAGCCATGGGTCTGGGTCTGCCCGGCAACGGCACCACATTGGCTACCCACGCCGACCGCGAAGAGCTGTTCCTGGAAGCCGCGCGCACCATCGTCGACATCACTCAGCGTTACTACAAGGACGGCGACGAGTCGGTACTGCCGCGCAACATCGCCAACTTCAAGGCATTTGAAAACGCCATGACCATGGACATCGCCATGGGCGGCTCCACCAACACCATCCTGCACCTGCTGGCCGCAGCGCAGGAAGGCGAGGTTAAGTTCGACCTGCGCGACATCGACCGCCTGTCACGCAAGGTACCCGAGCTGTGCAAGGTTGCACCCAACATCGAGAAGTACCACATGGAGGATGTGCACCGTGCCGGTGGCATCTTCGCCATCCTCGGCGAGCTGGCCCGTGGCGGCCTGCTGCACACCGACCTGCCCACGGTACACAGCAAGACCATGGCCGAAGCCATCGCCAAGTGGGACATCACCCAGACCACTGACGAAGCCGTGCACGAGTTCTACAAGGCCGGCCCCGGCGGTGTGCCGACCCAGACCGCCTTCAGCCAGGCCACCCGCTGGCCAACACTGGATCTGGATCGCGAAAACGGCTGTATCCGCAGTGTCGAACACGCCTACAACAAGGAAGGTGGTCTGGCCGTGTTGTACGGCAACATCGCCGAAGACGGCTGTGTGGTAAAAACTGCCGGTGTCGACCCGTCCATCTGGGTATTCGACGGCAAGGCGAAGATCTTTGAAAGCCAGGACGATGCAGTACGCGGCATTCTCGCCGACGAAGTGAAGCCCGGCGATATCGTCATCATTCGCTACGAAGGCCCCAAGGGCGGTCCAGGAATGCAGGAAATGCTCTATCCGACCAGCTACCTGAAGTCCAAGGGTCTGGGCAAGGAATGTGCACTGCTGACCGACGGCCGTTTCTCCGGCGGCACCTCCGGCCTGTCCATCGGCCATGCCTCACCGGAAGCCGCCGCTGGCGGTGCCATCGGCCTGGTACAGGAAGGCGATCACATCCTGATCGACATCCCGGCCCGCACCATCCAGCTGCAGGTCAGCGATGAAGAACTGGCTGCCCGCCGCATCGAACAGGACAAGAAAGGCTGGAAACCGGCTCAAGAGCGCCCGCGCAAAGTGACCACCGCGCTGAAGGCCTATGCCCTGCTGGCCACCAGTGCCGACAAGGGTGCGGTACGCAACAAGGAGCTGCTGGGCTAACTTCCAGTTGTTTCAATTGCTGCAAACACAAACCGGGCCTTGCGCCCGGTTTGTTGTTTCCGGATTTGTGCTACATTGACACAACACCGTTCCCACAAGTCAAAGGTGAGCATCATGGCAAATACCACTATCACTGTACGCACCAATACAGAACTGAAAGCCGATGCACAAAAAACACTGGCTGAACTAGGCATGGATATGTCCACGGCAATTAATGTCTTCTTGCGACAGGTAGTACGCCGTCAGGCCATTCCTTTTGAGATCAGCACGGCGCCGGCCAATACAGTCACCTTGGGTGGCTGGGAAGGAAAGATAAAGCTGTCCGAAGACTTTAACGAGCCTCTGGCTGACTTTCAGGAATACATGGAGTGAGCAGTTACCTGCTTGATACCCATGTGGTTCTCTGGCTGGCAGCCAATCCGGAACAGCTATCCGAACCGGCAAAGGAAGTGTTGCTGGATGGCAACGTACGGCTGTTTGTAAGCATTGCTTCAGCCTGGGAAGTAGCAATCAAAATCAGCCTGGGCAAGCTGGAGCTGACAGGCGGAGTAGATGGCTTTTTCCAGATTTGCACTGCAAATGGAATACAGATTCTACCGGTAAAGCAAAGTCACCTGGCGATGGTCCAAGATATGCCGTTTATTCACCGTGACCCGTTTGACCGGGTTTTACTGGCCACTGCTCAGACCGAAGGGTTGACATTGCTCAGCGCTGATAGCCAAATTCACCGGTACAACGTGGCTTGGGTGTGGTGAATTCGCTGGATTAATTTCAGCTACTTCAGTAGTTGCAAATGCAAACCCATTACGTGCTCAGTTAGCTGTTTTAACGTCTGCACTTCAGTATTCAGGCAGCGAAACCCGGTTCACATTACTAATCCGCTGCCCATCCCAGATCATTTCGTAGTGGCTATTTTGCACAACAGATAGCACCGGTTTGGGAGTAAATAATGCCCAGCAATGCTGCCCGCTTTTGCGGACCGACCTGTATTTCAGGCCCGGCAGACCGGTCTCTCTGGCCGCAGCCCCCAGTATTCGACTGGCGCTGTAATCATCCGGCGCATAAACCGGATGCTGCTCTGGCAAGCCGCTGATATCAGCCATGCCGTTCTGAATGAATTGGCAACTCAATCCCCGCAGTACGATACGCTCGAACTCCAGTCCGCTTACGCCTTGCCAGTAGCTTTGCTGGTGGTGTCGTACTTCAGCCAATGCGGTAGGCATGGCATCTGCCAGATACAACACACCATAATTGCCAGCACTGAACCGCGAGCCTGCCGGGTTGATGTGGGTAAAGGGAGCCACCGCATAGGAACAGCCAGTAATACCAAACGGAATTTCATTGCGTGGCAGCTGTTCAATACGTCCCGCTTCGTTGAGCAGGCGCGGGTTGGTTCTGGCCTGTAGCTGATAAAGAATTTCAAACTCGTCCGTATCAGCCACATCATCGAACAGATCAATGGGCGGGAACTTGGAATTGACCAGCCGGTAGCCGGTTGCTTCAGTATCCGGCAACAGGGGTAGCTGTTTCAGTTCTACCACTGGGCACCACGCAAGCCGTCAATATGACGATGGGTTTCATACAAGCTGGCGAAACTGCCGTCGCTCATTACCTCAAGCGGACTGCGGCCGTTGAAAAAACCATTCTGGTTGGGCATGACGACAAAGCCATACAGGTTGGCCGGGTTTTCAAACAGGGTGCGCAGAGCCGCATGAATGTTGAGCACATGGCTGATGCGGTCCAGCTGGTCATCATCCAGCTTTGCACCACCGCCGGCTCCGGCTTTGCTGCGTGCCAGGGTGCTGGCCGAAACCCGCAAAATCTTGCCCATTTGCTCACGTGTCGCGCCCCAGCGCTCCATGATATTCATCGCTGCACGCAGACCACTGGCAGCCATTTGCCTGGAGTCAGTCTGGTTGTGCTCAATCTGCATGCTCATCTCTGGCCTCCGAACTGATAGCAAGTAAACCCATATGTCTGAAGATAGCAAAAATAAATATTTCAATCTATAGACATACCAGAGTTTAAAAACGCTCAACCGATGCTTTTATCTTTTCGGGCTGACCTTCGACAAGCAAAACAACTTGCTGCACCATAGCCAAAAATCCCCCTGCCTCATCAACAGCCAATGCCCAGACTCCGCCACCCATTGCTTCGCGCTGCCCTGCTCCTGCTGCTGTGCTGGCTGCTGTTTCTGCTGGCGGACCGGCTGGATCCGCTGCCGGATGTGCAGGCCACAGGGGCGCAGGTAGTGCTGGCTCGCGATGGCCAGCCGCTCTGGCGCTTTGCCGATGACGAAGGCGTGTGGCGCTATCCGGTCAGTCTGGACGAGGTATCGCCGCTCTACCTGCAAGCCCTGCTGGGTTACGAAGACCGCTGGTTCCATCTGCATCCCGGCATCAACCCGCCGGCCCTGCTGCGGGCGTTCTGGCTCAACCTGCGCCATGGCCGCATCGTCTCCGGTGGCAGCACGCTGAGCATGCAGGTGGCACGCATCATCGAGCCGCACAGTCGCACCTGGCAGGGCAAGCTGCGGCAGATCTGGCGCACTGTGCAGCTGGAATGGCATCACTCCAAGAATGAAATTCTCGAAATCTACCTGAACCGCGCACCCTTCGGCGGCACGCTGGAAGGAGTATCAGCGGCCAGCTGGGCCTATCTGTCAAAACCAGCTGGTGAGCTGACGCACGCGGAAGCCGCATTGCTGGCAGTGCTGCCGCAGGCTCCCAGCCGCCTGCGACCAGATCGGCACCCGCAACGGGCACGGGCAGCACGGGACAAGCTGCTGCAGCGTTTGCACCAGCAGGGTACCTGGCCGGCACAGCAGATTGACGAGGCACTGGCCGAGGAGATCTGGCTGGCCCCGCGTCAGGAGCCGGCACTGGCTCCGTTACTGGCCCGCCGCCTGCGCCAGTCACACAGCGGCCGCATCCAGACCACCATCGACTTCGCCCTGCAGCAGCGGCTGGAACAGCTACTGGCCAGCTGGAAACATCGCCTGCCGCCGCGGGTATCCGCCGCCATTGTGGTGGCGGAAACAGCCAGTATGGAAGTGCGTGCCTACCTGGGTTCGGCGGACCTGCATGACGAGCAGCGCTCCGGCCATGTCGACATGATTCAGGCCGTGCGCTCGCCCGGCTCGACCCTGAAGCCCTTCCTTTATGCGCTGGCGCTGGAAGACGGCCTGATCCATTCCGAGTCCCTGCTGCAGGATGTGCCCAGACACCATGCCAGCTATCAACCGGGCAACTTTGCCCGCGGCTTTGGCGGGCCGGTATCCGCCAGCGAAGCATTGCTCAACTCGCTCAACCTGCCGGCGGTACAGCTGCTGGAGCACTATGGCAGCCAGCGCTTCGATGCCCGTCTGCAACAGGCCGGCATCCGCCTGCAGTATCCGGGTGACGGCATTCCCAATCTGGCGCTGATTCTTGGTGGTACCGGAATGAAACTGGAAGATCTGGTCAGCGCCTATGCCGCGCTCGGGCGCAATGGCAGCACTGCTCCGCTGCGCTTTCAGCCGGATACACCCCTGCAAACGCGGCCTCTCACGACACCGGGAGCGGCCTGGGTGGTGCAACGAATCCTGTCCGGCCATCTGCAACCCAACAGCACCGAGCAGCGACGGCGGCAGGGTTTTGCCTGGAAAACCGGCACCAGCCACGGTCACCGTGACGCACTGGCACTGGGTGTGGGCAATGGTCATGTGATCGGCGTCTGGGTCGGCCGGCCCGACGGCACGCCGGTACCAGGTCAATACGGTCAGGTCAGCGCCACGCCCCTGCTGCTGCAGGTGTACGACATCCTTGCGCAGCAACCCGGCCGGCTCACCGGCAACCCGCCACAGCCGCCCGCCGTGGGTGTCGCCGCCATCTGCTGGCCGGGCGGCCAGCCGCTACCAGCCAATGATGACAACTGCCGCCGTCAGCGCATCGCCTGGACGCTGGACGGTGTCACCCCGCCAACGCTGAATCTGGCAGGCCTGTCCCAGCCCGTTTGGCAACGCATCTGGATCGATGACAAGGGCCGGCAAGTGGCAGCAGATTGCCAGCAAGCACGGCCAACGGACATTGCCCTGTGGCCCGCCACGCTGGAACCCTGGCTGCCGGCCGCCGAGCGCCGCAGCCGCCGCCTGCCTGCGGTCAACAGTGACTGCCCGCCCCTGACACAGCCTGTAGCAGGTGAGCTGCGCATTATTGGCGTTACACCCGGCGCCCGGTTGCAGTTGCCGCCACTGCGCAGTGACGGGGAACTGGTTGTGGAATTCAGTGCCGAAGGTACCAGCGGCCGGCTGTGGTGGTTTCTCAACGGCAAGCCACTAACGCAAACTGAAGACGCCACCGCGTTTCAGCATGTCTTCACCCGTCCCGGCAAACAGCAGCTCAGCGTCATCGACAGCAACGGCCAGACCGCCCTGCTCGAGTTCAGCACGGTGCTGCCGGTCACGGACTGAAGCAGCTCCTGATGACGCCCCGACCGGGCCATGGTTATAGTAGTGCCCTCAGCCAAGGAAGCCGCCATGCACAACATCCGCACCTCCAGAATCCTGCTGCACTTTCTCGCCATCCTGCTGTTTGGCAGCCTGCTGGCCTGCAACCAGGAAACACCCGGCAAGCAGGCCGTCACGGACACTGCGGCTATCACCGCACCAGCTACAGATAGCAGACCGGACCCTGCCCACTATCAGGGCCAGCCGCTGACACTGATCGATGTATCCGAGCAGCAGGTGGACGGAGCGGCCACTCTGGTGCTGAGCTTTTCCGTACCCCTGCAGCCGGGCCAGGCCTTTGCCGAGTTCATCAGCATCAATGACCTGACCGCAGCCACGGCACTGGAGCCGGCTTGGGTGCTGAGCGATGACGGCATGGAGCTGCGCCAACGCCATCTGCCGCCTAAACACAGGCTGAATATCGAAGTACAGGCCGGCCTGCAGGCGATCACCGGCACCCGGCTGCAACAGGACAGCCAGACCCGGCTGACCACCAACAATCTGGAACCGATGCTGGGCTTTGCCAGCAAGGGCTCGCTGCTGCCGATCGAACTGGCACAGGGATTGCCGGTGCAGTCGCTCAACGTCAACGAAGTGGATGTGGACTTCTTCCGCATTCACGATGCCTCGCTAAGCAGATTCATCGCCCGTCATGCCGGCAGTGGCTTCTCTGTCTGGGCTAACGACGACCTGCAGAGCATGGGCCAGCTGGTATACAGCGGCCGTTTCGATCTGCAATCAGAAGAAAACGTGCAGCAGCGCAGCCTGTTGCCGGTCAACGATATCGAGGCGCTGCAACAGTCGGGCGTCTATTTTGCGGTCATGCGCCAGGCCGGCAATTTTGCCTACACCCAGCCCGCCACCCTGTTTACCCTGAGCGATATCGGCCTCTCCGCACACCGCTCACAACACAGGCTGGACCTGTTTGCCCTGGGCATTGCCGACGGCAAGAGCCTGGCCGACATCAGCATCCAGCTGCTGGATGCCAAGGGCCAGCTGCTCGACGAAGGCAAAACTGATCGCAATGGCCACCTGCAACTGCCGTTGCACAAGGACGCCGCGCTGGCCCTGGCCCGCAGTGGTCGACAAACCAGTTTTCTGCCAGTCAATCGTGGTGCGCTGGACCTGAGCGAATTTGCAGATCTGGACGGAGCTGCCCAGCGCGCCATGCAGCTGTTCGTGTTCGGCCCGCGCGATCTCTATCGCCCCGGTGAATTGGTTTTACTCAATGCCCTGTTGCGAGATGCCGATGGCCAGCCGCTACCTGAACAGCCGGTGCAGGCCCGTATCCTCACACCGGACGGCCAGGAGCTGCGCAGCTTCATCTGGCAGCCACAGGAAACAGGCTTCTATCAGTACCAGCTGCAACTGGCCGGCAGCGCGCCAACCGGACGCTGGCAACTGGTGGTTGACCTGGACGGCAGCAAGGA
>CAZKTB010000020.1:0-16238 GCA_964555485.1 uncultured Thiopseudomonas sp.
CGGAACTGCTCAGCAGCTCGGCCATCACCACCACCTTCCAGGAGGTACCCAGCGCGGTAATCCAGGCCGGAAACACATAGGACGCCAGATGCGGCAGGTAGACATCGGTGAGGCGCATCAGCGGTGGCAGACCATAAACGTCGGCCACCGCCTTGAGCTGGTTGTCCAGCGTGCGCGTACCCTGCATGGCACCGGCAAATACGATCGGCAGGCAGGCGATGAATACGGTGAACACCGGCGTGGCATCGCCCAGGCCGAACCAGAGCATGGCCAGCACCAGCCAGGCAATCGGCGGCATGCCGAGAAACAGGGTAACCAGCGGGCGGGACAGGATTGAAGCAGTAACTGAAAAACCGGCCAGCATGCCGAGAAAAGTGCCCGCAGCCAGTGCCAACAACAGGCCGTACGCCGTACGCCGGGCGGAGATCGCCAGCTCCGGCAATAGTTCGCCGTAGTCAAACAGCGTGCCCAGTTGTTTCAGCGTTTCGACCGGGCCGGGGAGAATCAAGCTGCCATAGTAGAGCCCGGCCAGCTCCCAGGCGGCGCAGAATAACAGCAAACTGGCAATGGCACCCCAGCCGCTCCAGAGATAAGAGGCAGTGGCGGAGAGGGAGCGGAGAAAGTAATTAAACATGGGTTTTCTTTTTTGGGGCTTGGTGCGTGTTGGTTTCTGGGCTTGAAGTTTGGTGATCCGGAGCATGGTAGTGCAAAGACGCCGTAAATACGTCCCTGTAGGCTCCATGCGGCCATCCATGGCCGCATAGGCTTTGCACTACCACGCTCCGAACCGCCCGCATACATTGGTGTTGCCTGATAGTTCCTTAAAAGCGGACTAACGCCCCAAAAGGTTGGGGGGGGGAGAAGAGGCGCAGGCTGTGCCTGCGCAGCCCGGCAAAGCCGGGCCATGCTTTTTTTCCCCCTCCGTACCAGCCAGCAAAACGCGGCGGGCATGGAGCTTACAGGGACGTACTTGCAGCGACTTTGCGTAACCCGGCCTGACAACACCGGCACATTATTCAGTTTCCAGTGTTTTGCTGGCTGAAAAATAAAACCCCTCATCCGGCAGTTTGCCGCCCACCGATGCCGGTTGGCGCTCCAGCAGTATCTGGTAAAAAGCCTCCAGCTCGCTACGGGCATCCGCGGCGGTGGCGTAATGATTGTTCTGGTGTTGCAGGGCATCGGCCACGGCTTCGGGCATCAGCAGCTTGATCTGGGCTGCCACTTCCTTGCCGCAGGCTTCGGCATTGTCGATGCACCACTGGTTGGCGCGGGCATAGGCTGCTTCAAAGGCGCTGACCAGTTGCAGATTGTTGGCTGCTTCGCCCAGCACCGTGATGCCGGCCTGGGGAATGCGTGCTTCGGTACTCATCAGGCGGCCCCACTCCTGCTGCAGGTCGACGCTGCGGTGCAATTCGGGTGCGATGATGGAAACCGGGAATGACTTGGTTTTGCGAAGCGCCATGGATACCGCCGGCTCGGCCAGCAGGGCATGGTTGACGCGGCGGGTAATCAGCAGCTGCATGGCATCCATCGGTGTGGCGCTGTAGTTCAGCTTGAAGTCCCGCTTGGGGTCAATATCCTGTTTTTCTGCCAGATGGGTAAAAACGATGTCCGGCATGTCGGCGCGAAACGGAATGGCAATTTCTTCGCCCTTGAAGTCGGCCAGGGTTTTCTTGTCGGCATCGCGCGAGAGCATCCACAGAACACCCCATTGCGATACGTTGATCAGCTTCAGCGGAACGCCACGGTTGTACAGGTTGGCTGCCACGTTGGTGGGTGCGGCCAGAAAGTCGGCCTTGCCGGACAGGGTCAGGGCCCGCAGCTGATCCGGGTTGCTCCACAGGACAAACTCGGTCTCTTCGGCAATGTCGGCCAGTCCGTTGCTGGCAACCAGGTGAATCAGGGCGTTGGAAACACCGGCGGGCGGGCCGGCCAGCGTCAGTTTTTTCACTGGCAGACTATCGGCTTGTGCCCAGCCGCTCAGGGCCAGCAGGCATGCGCCAAGAAAAACATGGGCGCGGGTAATAAAAGACATGGCTGGCTCCTTGAGTGAGAATCAGTTGCGTTATTATATGGGTTGGTTAACTGTTGGCAAGCTGTCGGCATGATGTCGATCAAGTTTGTGCAAACGAGATTGATTATCACTTTTGTGTGCCCCAGCTGCAATCTCCGCATAAACCGGCAACTGCGCTAGACTGGCGCGAAAAGAGGCTGTGCATGCTTGCTGCCTGAATTGGATGAAACGGGAAAACCTGTGCTGACGATAGAGTGGACGCTTGAAACCTGGGTGCTGTTGCTGGCCGCTGCCGGCATTTTTTTGCTGGCTGCATTGTTGACGGTGCTATTGCAGGCGGGACGCCAGCGCGCCTTGCTGCAACAGCTGCAGGAGTACCGGTTACAGGAAAGTGATCACCAGCATCAGCTGGACAAGGCCGGGGCCGATGTCGAACGGCTGGAGTGGGAGCTGGACAGTGCCCGTGAAGAACTGCACCTCCAGCAAGCGCAGGGCCGTGAGCAGTTGCAGCAGTTTCATCAGGCGGAAAAACAGCGCGAAGCACTGAAAGCCGGCTGGCAGGCGCTCAATAGTCAGCTACAACAGTTACAGCAGGTGCATCAGGCGTTGCAAAGTGAACATCTGGTGCTGGCCAGTGAACATGCGGCACTGGAGGCCAGCCAGCAGGAAAGGGAAGAACACTATCGTCAGCAGCTGCAACAGCTGAATGACAGCCGTCAGGCGCTGACCAAAGAATTCGAGAACCTGGCCAATCGTATCTTCGAAGAGAAAGGCCAGAGTTTTGCCCGCTCCAGCCAGAGCAACATGGATGCGCTGCTCAAACCGTTCCGTGAACAGATCGAGGGCTTCCAGAAGCGCGTCAACGAGGTGCATGACGTGGCAGTGCAGGGCAATGCAAGCCTGAATGCCGAGATCCGCAAGGTGCTGGAAGCCGGCATGCAGATGAGCGCCGACGCCCACAGCCTGGTGGCGGCGCTGAAGGGCGACTCGCAGCAGCGTGGTGCCTGGGGCGAGGCCCAGCTCAAACGTACCCTGGAGCTGGGCGGGCTGATCGAAGGCGAGCATTATCAGGTACAAACCAGCTTGCGCGATGAGCAGGGACGCCTGAAACAGACCGACTTCCTGATCAGCCTACCCGATGGCAAGCAGCTGGTGATCGACAGCAAGGTGACGCTGGTTGCTTATGAGCAGCTGGTCACGGCACAAACGGATGAAGAGAAAAAGCGGGCGCTGACCGCGCACTTGCAGGCCGTGCGCCGGCATGTTGACGAACTGACCGACAAGGATTACAGCAGTCTGCCGGGCGTGCATGCACCGGGCTTTGTGCTGATGTTCATGCCGGTTGAGCCGGCCTTCATCGAGGCGCTGCGGCAGGATCGCGAGCTGTATGAATATGCCCTGCGCAAAAATGTGGTGCTGGTATCCCACACCACGCTGATCCCGGTGCTGCGTACCGTATCCAGCCTGTGGATGCTGGAGCGCAGCCAGCAGGAAGCTCGAGAGATCAGTGACCGGGCCGGCGACATCTATAACCAGGTCTGTCTGGTGGCCGAACGGCTGGCGCGTCTTGGCAACACCCTGGGTACGGTCAGCAATCATTACAACAGCGTGGTGACCTCGCTGGCCGGCCAGCAGGGGCTGCACGGCAAGGTGGAGCGCTTTGCGCAGCTGTCGGCGCGGGTCAACAAGAGTATGCCGGAGCTGGAACCGCGCCACCCGGACTATGAAACCGGCCGTTTGCAGCTTGATGATTGATGTGGTGTTGCCCGGGCCTGCCTGCGTATTCCGGCGTCTTTTGTCTGTGGAGCAGCCGGCTTCCGCCTGACGGAATGCGCTGCTGTCAGGGCGATGCAGACCTTTTGCCGGTTGACGCTGGTCAGTCAAACTGACGTATGATGGGAGCGAGGTTTCATACGCGCGAAAGTCCGCCCAGGAGCTTTCGCAATCAGAGTAACCTGAACAAGAAAGAGGGTGACGCCATGATTACTGCAACTCCCCGCATGACCAACCTGTTTTTGCAGCTGGGTCTGGACTCAAGCCAGGAAGGCATTGACCGCTTCCTGATGGAAAATGAACTGCCGGAAAACGTACACATTCTCGAAGCACCGTTCTGGACCGCATCCCAGGTCGAGCTGCTGCGTGAACTGCTGTGTGCGGATGCCAACTGGTCACTGGTTGTCGACCAGCTGAGTGAGGCACTGCGTTCCTGCGTGTGCCAGGAAGGCAAGAAGTAACCTGTAATGACTGCTGCCGGTCTTGCCGGCAACAGCGTTGAAAATACACCGGCCCTGACGTTGTGCAGGGCCTTTTCGTCTGTGCCCGGTATTGCCTGATGCAATTGCCTGGCGAACCAGTCAGGGGTGCGCCGGGAGGGGGCCTTGCCAGACCTGTATACACTGGCCATGCTGGCCGGCTTCGGCTTTCTTGGTGCATTCATCAATGCCATTGTTGGTGGTGGCGGCCTGATCACGGTGCCGGCACTGCTGGCTGTCGGTCTGCCGCCGGCCACTGCCATCGGTACCAACAAACTGGCCGCTGCTACCGGCAATCTGACCAGCCTGCTCACCTTTATGCGTGCCGGCAAGGTGGACTGGCGCCTGCTGTTGCCGGTGCTGCCCTGGGTCTTTGCCGCCTCGGTAAGCGGCGCCTTCACCGTACACCTGATATCCCCGCAGATCCTGCAGCCGCTGGTAGTGGTGCTGCTGATTGCAGTGCTCATCTACAGTCTGTGGAAAAAGGATCTGGGCCGGGTGCGCAAGGCAGTGGCGCACACCAGCAAACGCCGCCTGACAGCGGCCGCACTGGTAACTGCACTGGGTTTCTATGATGGTTTTTTTGGCCCTGGTACAGGCTCGTTCATGATCATGGCGCTGCTGTTTCTGGGCCTGGACTTCGTGCGTGCTGCCGGCAGCTCGAAACTGCTCAACCTGACCAGCAACACGGCGGCCATGCTGACCTTCATGTGGCTGGGCAGTATTCACTATGTCTATGGCCTGATCATGGCGGCGGCCATGGTGGTCGGTGCCTATGCCGGCTCGCGCATGGCACTTAGCCGTGGCACAGCGTTTGTGCGCCTGCTATTTATTGCCGTCACCTCGGTGCTGATCCTGAAAAACCTGCACGATCTGTTGTCTTGAAACATGCCTACGGAGTATTTGCCCATGTCCACATCCCGATTTGTCATGGCGCCGCTGCTGGCTGCCTTGCTGCTGCCTGCCACAGGACTGGCCGATGCGGCCATACCGGCCCTGACCCCGCAGCTGGTTGGTGTTGCCAGTGAACAGAATTGTCTGACCGGGCAGGAGCGTGAACTCTGTGCCAGTATCCGCCTGAACCTGGAAACCACCGGACAAGACTGGCTGGATCTCAAATTGCTGGAACGTCTCAGCCTCGAGCGGGATGATGCTGTTTTGGCGGCAGCCGTCAATGGTGAGCAGGCTGTGCTGGCGCTGCGCAAGCAGGTAGAGCGCTGGCTGGAACAGCGGCGGCCAGAGTTGCAGGAGGCTCTGGACAACGACTACTTCACAGGCTTTGACGAGCATGGCCAACTGCGCTTCCTGGGTCAGCGTGGCAAGCTGGCCAGTTTCAGCGCGACAAACTACAGCTACAGCGGTGGCGCCCACGGGCTGGGTGCAACCCGCTACCTGTTGATGGATCTGCAAAGCCGCAGCTGGCTGCGACTGGACGATCTTCTGTTGTCGGGCAAGCATGGCGACTTGCTCGACATGCTGATTGTCGCTTACCGGGAGCAGCATCCCGAGCTGGCGCAGGACTGGCTGGCCAAAACCCGTGCGGAACAGGCCGAGCAGCTGCTTACCGACAATTTTCTGTTCAATGAGTCCGGCCTGTTGTTCAACTATGGCCCTTATGAGCTGGGGCCTTATGCTGCCGGACAGATCAGCCTGCAGCTGCACAGCCACCAGCTGCGTACGCTGATCCGTGAGGGATTCATGCCTGCACCGCTTTCGCTGGAAGACTGAATTGACTGGTACAGCAGGCTTCGGGACGGGTTGCGCACTCACCAGCCATGACATTCCTCTGTGCCAGCCGGTATAATCACGCATTTGTTTATGTGCAGGGTGAGGAATTCCATGACTGATGACGTTTTAGCCTACATGCAGCGCCTGGGACAGGCTGCCCGTGACGCTTCCCGTGTGCTGGCCAGTGCGCCGACCGCTCAGAAGAACAGCGCACTGCTGGCTGCCGCCGATGAGCTGGATGCCGCCCGTGCCAGCCTGCTTGAAGCCAATGGCAAGGACATGGACGCCGGCCGCGCCAATGGTCTGGATGATGCCATGCTCGACCGCCTGGAACTGACTCCGGCGCGTATCGATGAAATGATCGAGGGCTTGCGCCAGGTCGCCACCCTGCCGGATCCGATCGGTGAGATCCAGGACATGCGCTATGTACCGTCCGGCATCCAGCTGGGCAAGATGCGCGTACCGCTGGGCGTGATCGGCATCATCTATGAGTCGCGTCCGAACGTGACCATCGAAGCCGCCAGCCTGTGCCTGAAGTCCGGCAACGCCACCATTTTGCGTGGTGGTTCCGAGGCCATTCACTCCAACCGTGCCATTGCCGAGTGCCTGGATCGCGGTCTGGAAACTGCCGGCCTGCCGGCCAGTGCCGTGCAGGTGGTGGAAACCACCGACCGTGCCGCCGTGGGCGCGCTGATCACCATGCCCGAATACGTTGACGTCATTGTGCCGCGCGGCGGCAAGGGCCTGATCGAGCGTATTTCGCGTGAAGCCAAGGTGCCGGTGATCAAACATCTGGATGGTGTCTGCCATGTCTATGTGGACGTGGACGCCGACGCCGAAAAGGCCATCCGCGTTGCCGACAACGCCAAGACCCAGCGCTACGCGCCCTGCAATGCCATGGAAACCCTGCTGGTGCACAACTCCCAGGTTGAAAGCGTGCTGCGCCCGCTGGTGAAGGTGCTGCAGGACAAGGGGGTCGAGCTGCGTGGCTGCCCGCGCACTCTGGAACTCTTTGCCGGCGACATGGTTGCCGCCACCGAGCAGGACTGGGACGAGGAATACAATGCGCCGGTGCTGGCGATCCGCATTCTGGACTCGGTTGACGAGGCAATTGCGCATATCAACCGCCATGGTTCGCAGCATACCGACAGCATCATCACCGAGAACTTCACCACAGCGCGCCGCTTCCTCACCGAAGTGGACTCCAGCTCGGTGATGGTCAACGCCTCGACCCGTTTTGCCGACGGCTTCGAATATGGCCTGGGTGCGGAAATCGGTATTTCCACCGACAAGCTGCATGCCCGTGGTCCGGTAGGCCTGCTGGGCCTGACCAGTGGAAAATACGTGGTGTTTGGCGACGGACACATTCGTGGTTAAACGCATCGGCATCCTGGGCGGAACCTTCGATCCGGTACACATAGGCCACTTGCGCAGCGCCATCGAGGTGCTGGAAGGCTGTGAGCTGGATGAAGTCCGCCTGATTCCGGGTGCGATACCACCGCACCGCGCCACACCCATGGTGGGGGCACAGCAACGGCTGGACATGGTCCGGCTGGCAGTCGAAGGGGTTGCCGGGCTGAGCGTGGATAATCGCGAACTGAAGCGGGAAGGCCCGTCCTGGACCATAGATACATTGCTGTCATTGCGTCAGGAACTGCCGGCCGATGCGCAGCTGTATTTCATTCTGGGGCAGGATGCCTTTGCCGGTTTGCCCAAGTGGCATCGCTGGCAGGAGCTTTTACAACACTGTCATCTGCTGGTACTGCAACGGCCGCATTTGCCAGTGCAGCTGCCGGCTGAGCTGCAACTGCTGTTACAACAAGTGCAGGTGGCCAAGCCATCATTGCTGCAGGGACCGGCCGGGCAGATTGCCATGCTGGAACAGCCCCCGCTGCCGGTGTCGGCAACCGCATTGCGCAAGGCCTGTGCCGAAGGGCGCGATCTGCGTTTTCTGGTACCTGATGCGGTGCGACAATATATTCAACACCATGGCCTGTATGCGGCCATCCAATCAAATTGAATCAAGTGAGTTTTATGCAAAGCGAACAACTGGTAGAAATCCTGACGGCGGTGCTGGAAGAGGGCAAGGCCAAGGACATCCTCAATATTGATGTACGTGACAAGACCAGCGTGACCGACAACATGCTGATTGCCAGCGGCACCTCGGGTCGTCACGTCAAGGCGCTGGCCCATGCAGTCATCGAAAAAGCCAAGGAAAGCGGCGTGCAACCACTGGGCAATGAAGGCCTGGCGGTTGGCGAGTGGGCACTGATCGACCTGGATGATGTGGTAGTCCATGTGATGCAGGAAGAAACCCGCAGTTTCTATGACCTGGAACGTTTGTGGCAGGGGGCCGAGCAAAGTCGTGACCAGGGAGCGGTGTAAGTGCGTATCCGGCTGATTGCGGTAGGCGGCAAGATGCCGGGCTGGGTGACCGAAGGCTGGCGCGAGTATGCCAAGCGCCTGCCGGCGGAGATCCAGCTGGAGCTGGTGGAGATTCCGCTGGTTACCCGCAGGAAGAACGCCGATGTCAAACGCCTGATCCAGCAGGAAGGTGATGCCATGCTGGCCAAGGTCCAGCCCGGGGAACGTATTGTCACCCTTGAGGTCAATGGCAAACCATGGAGTTCCGAGCAGCTGGCCGCAGAGCTGGAACGCTGGCAGCTGGATGCCCGTACGGTAAACCTGATGATCGGTGGTCCCGAGGGGCTGGCGCCGCAGGTGCAGGCACGCAGCGAACAGCAGTGGTCGCTGTCGCCGCTGACCCTGCCGCATCCACTGGTACGCATTGTCATCAGTGAGCAGCTGTACCGGGCCAGTACCATTCTCAGTGGCCATCCATATCACAAGTAACCTGCAAACCTGAATCATGCCCCCAGCCATACGCCTCAAAGATCATCAGCGCGACAAGCGCCTGATCCGTCAGCGACTGCTTGCCGTCGCCATCTTCGTCCTGCTGCTGACGGCGGTGCTGGTTGCGCGCATGTATTTCTTGCAGGTGGTGCAGTATGAGCATCACTCCACCTTGGCGGAAAACAACCGCATTCACGTGTTGTCACTGCCGCCAACCCGCGGGCTGATTCATGACCGCAATGGCGTGGTGTTGGCGGAAAACCGGCCCAGTTTCAGCCTGACCCTGACCCGTGAGCGTGCCGGCGACTGGCGCAGCGTGCTGGATACCCTGATGGATGTGCTGGAACTTGATCCGCAGGAGCTGGAAACCTACACCAAAAGGGTCGAGCAGGGGCGACGGCCGTTCGAGCCGGTGCCTGTGCTGTTCGAGCTGAGCGAAGAGCAGATCGCCCGGGTTGCCGTCAACCAGTACCGTCTTCCCGGTGTCGAAGTGGAAGCGCAGATGGTGCGCTACTACCCGTTTGGCGAGCAGTTTGCCCATACCGTCGGCTATGTCGGACGCATCAACGAGGACGACCTGAAGCGGCTGGACAGCGTCGAATACAGTGGCACCCACCACACCGGCAAACTGGGTGTCGAACGCTTCTATGAAGACCAGCTGCACGGCAAGGTTGGCCACGAGGAAGTGGAAACCAATGCCCGTGGCCGGGTGCTGCGGGTGCTGAACAGGGTCGAGCCGCAAAGTGGCGAGGATGTCTACCTGTCACTGGATATCCGCCTGCAGCAGGCGGCAAAAAAGGCACTGGATGGCCGGCGCGGCGCCGTGGTGGCGCTGGATCCGAATACTGGCGAGGTGCTGGCCATGGTCAGCGAGCCCAGTTACGACCCCAACCCCTTTGTCACAGGTATCGGCTTCAAGGCCTATGCCGAGTTGCGCGATTCCATCGATCAGCCGCTGTACAACAGGGTGCTGCGCGGGCTGTATCCGCCGGGCTCGACCATCAAGCCGATGGTGGTGCTGGCCGGCCTTGACTCCGGGGTGATCACACCTGCCTCGACGGTGTTTGACCCGGGCTTTTACCAGCTGCCCAACAACAAGCACAAATACCGCAACTGGAACCGCGGTGGTGACGGCTGGGTCGGGCTGGAGCTGGCCGTGGCACGCTCCAACGACACCTATTTCTATGATTTGGCCCACAAGCTCGGGGTTGATCGTTTGCATGAGTACATGAATCTGTTCGGCTTTGGCCGCCGGGTAGCGCTGGACATGTTTGAAGAAAGTGGCGGCCTGATGCCGTCGCGCGAGTGGAAGCGTCAGCGTTATCGCCAGCCCTGGTATCCGGGTGAAACCCTGATTCTCGGTATTGGCCAGGGCTACATGCAGAGTACGCCGCTACAGCTGGTCCAGGCCACGGCATTGGTGGCTTCCCGCGGCAAATGGCGGCGGCCGCATCTGGCCCGCACGGTGGGTGGCGTGCCGGTGGTGGACCCCGAGCCGCTGCCGGATATCGAACTGAAAAATCCTGCACACTGGGAACATGCGCGCAAGGCGATGGAAGCCGTGGTGCATGGCGCCCGTGGTACCGCCCGCAAGATCGGTCAGGATGCCCCCTATCGGATTGCCGGTAAAAGCGGTACCGCCCAGGTGGTGGCGATCAAGCAGGGCGAACGCTATGACCGCGACAAGATACAGGAGCGCCATCGTGACCATGCCCTGTTCATCGCCTATGCGCCGGCCGAGGAGCCTGAAATTGCCGTTGCCGTGATGGTGGAAAACGGCGAGTCCGGCTCAGGCGTGGCCGCGCCGGTGGCACGTGCCGTGCTGGATGCCTGGCTGTTGCCGCCGGAGCTGGAAGGTCCGCCGGAGCAGGATGCCGATGAAGATGCCGAGGGTCATGATGAGCCGTCCGTCAGCCTGGCCATGCAACAGGAGTCGCGCCAATGAATCGCAACTTTGACCGCTCGTTGGGGCAGGGTGATGTGTTTCAGGCGCGGGTGTCCCTGTTGCAGCGCATCCATATAGATGGCTGGTTGCTGCTGCTGTTGCTGCTGCTTGGTACCGGCGGCCTGTTCATCCTGTATTCCGCCGGCAGCAAGAGCGAGGCGATGCTGATCAAGCAGGCCAGCTCGTTCGGTTTTGGTTTGCTGGCCATGCTGGTCATAGCCCAGATCGACCCGCGCTTCATGGCGCGCTGGGCGGCGCCGGCCTACCTGATTGGTGTCGCTCTGCTGCTGGTGGTCGAGGTTATTGGGCACAAGGCCATGGGTGCCACCCGCTGGATCAACATTCCCGGGGTGATGCGCTTTCAGCCGGCCGAGCTGATGAAGATTTTCATGCCGCTGACCATTGCCTGGTATGTGGCACGCTACAACCTGCCGCCCAGCTTCAAGCATCTGGTCATCAGCCTGATTCTGGTGGCAGTACCCTTTTTGCTGATCGCCCGCCAGCCGGACCTTGGTACCGCCATGCTGGTGCTGGTATCCGGCCTGTTTGCACTGTTCCTTGGCGGCCTGCGCTGGCGCTGGATTCTGGCGGCGGTAGCAGCGGTGATACCGGTCGGCTTTGTCATGTGGAATTTTTTCATGCGCGGGTACCAGAAGCAGCGCGTGCTGACCTTCCTCAACCCGGAAAGCGATCCGCTGGGTAGCGGCTGGAACATCATCCAGTCGAAAGCGGCGATCGGCTCCGGTGGTGTACTGGGTAAGGGCTGGCTGCAGGGCACCCAGTCACATCTGGATTTTCTGCCGGAAAGCCATACCGACTTCATCATCGCGGTGCTGGCCGAGGAATTTGGCCTGGTCGGAATCTGCCTGCTGCTGCTGGGCTATCTGCTGCTGATCTTTCGTGCGCTTTTCATTACGCTGCATGCCCAGAGCGTGTTCGGCAAGCTGTTGGCCGGCTCGCTGACGCTGACCTTTTTCATCTATGTATTCGTCAATATCGGCATGGTCAGCGGCTTGCTGCCCATTGTCGGAGTGCCTCTGCCTTTCATCAGCTATGGCGGTACCTCCATTGTTACGCTGCTGTGCAGCTTTGGCATTCTGATGTCCGTCCATACCCATCGCAAGTGGATCGCCCAGACTTAGGAGTTTTTCAACATGGTGTTTGTAACAGGAAAGAAACTGCTGGCGGCGTTGTTGCTGTCTGCCGGCCTGCTCGGTGGTGCCCAGGCAGCAAGCTATGCCGAGCATCCGCTGGCACTGGAACTGATGGCGGAAATGCGTGACGAGTTCGGTTTTACCAGTGAACACCTGGAGCAGGTGTTTGCCAAGGCGCAGAAACAGCAGTCGATTCTGAACGCCATTTCCCGTCCGGCCGAGCGGGTCAAACCCTGGAAGGAATACCGGCCGATCTTCCTGACCCGTCAGCGTATCGACAAGGGTCTGCAGTTCTGGGCAGAGAATGAAGAGGCCCTGGCGCGGGCCGAGAAGGAATACGGCGTGCCGGCCGAGTTCATCGTGGCCATCATCGGCGTGGAAACCTTCTACGGCGGCAATACCGGCCGCTATGCAGTGCTGGATGCATTGTCCACCCTGGCATTCGACTATCCGCCAAGGGCGCCGTTTTTCCGTGGCCAGCTCAAGCAGTTCCTGTTGCTGACCCGCGAAGAGCAACTGGACCCGGCCAGCCTGAAGGGCTCCTATGCCGGCGCCATGGGCCTGCCGCAGTTCATGCCGGGCAGCTTCCGCGCCTATGCCGTGGACTTCAATGCTGACGGCCACATCAATATCTGGACCGATGCCATGGATGCCATCGGCAGTGTCGCCAACTACTTCATCGAGCACGGCTGGCAGCCGGGGCAAAAAGTGGCGGTAGCCGCGACCCTGAAAAAACCGGACGCCGAGCAGGGGCTGACTGGCGGGCTGGACCCGAAGCACAGCATGAAAGAGCTGAAAGCCCTGGGCTGGCAGGCCCAGCAGAAGGTACCGGCGAAAAGCCGGGTTACCGCATTTCGCTTCGATGGCGAGCAGGGGGTTGAATACTGGCTCGGTCTGCCCAACTTCCAGGCAATAACCCGTTATAATCGCAGCGAAATGTACGCAATGGCGGTTACCCAGCTGGCACAGGAGCTGGCCGCCGAATTCAAGGAAAGCAAGTGATGAGTCATACACGCCTGCTGGCCGGCAGCCTGTTGCTGGCAGCGGGGCTGGTTTTGCAGGGCTGCGGCAGCAAACCGGCCAAGAAACAGACGGTAGCGGCCAAGCCGGCGCCGTCAGCACCCTATAAACAGTCTAAAAACGATGGTGCGCCATGGTGGGACAAAGATGTGTCCGGCATTCCGGATGCCACGCCAATGCCACATTACGGGCCGGTCAAGGCATCGCCCTATGTGGTGCTGGGCAAGAAATACTATCCGATCCAAAGTGCCCATAAATACAAGCAAACAGGTACCGCCTCCTGGTACGGCACCAAGTTTCATGGCCTGAAAACCGCCAACGGCGAAACCTACGACCTGTATGGCATGACCGCCGCGCACAAAACCCTGCCATTGCCCAGCTACGTCAAGGTGACCAACCTGGACAACGGCCGCAGCGTGACTCTCAGGGTCAACGACCGTGGCCCGTTCTATTCCGACCGCATCATCGATCTGTCGTTTGCCGCCGCCAAGAAGCTGGGCTATGCCGAAAAGGGCGTAGCGCGGGTCAAGGTTGAAGGGATCGATCCGGACCAGTGGTGGGCGCAGCGTGGCCAGAAGCCGCCGGTAATGGGTACCTGGCAGGCGCCGGCTGAACCTGCGCAGCAAGCTGCTGTCGAGGTATATGTGCCACCGGTTCAGCAACATGCCGGAGCCCTGCTGCCACTGGAGGTGCATCCGGAAGTGGAAACCCCCGGCACCTACTTGCAGGTCGGGGCCTTTGCCAACCCTGACGCAGCCCAGTTGCTGCGTGACAAGCTGGGCAGCCTGACTGCCAGTGCCGTGCGTGTCAGCTCGGTGGTGCGTGATGATCTGGTGCTGCACCGGGTGCGCATAGGCCCGCTGAACGGCCAGCAGCAGGCAGAGAACATACGCCAGCAGGTACAACTGGCCGGACTGGGCAATCCGACCCTGGTCCAGATAGATTGAGCAGCAGGCCGCAACAGCGGCTGCAATGGATTTCATAGAACCCGACAGATTTTGGTGTGTAGAAGATGATCAAGTTGAAACAACTGGCAGCAGCGGCGTTTCTGGCTGCGACGACCGCCTTTTCCACGGCCGCGATGGCTGCCGTATCGGCGATTCCCGCCATGCCGCCGCTGGCGGCCAAGTCCTATGTGCTGATGGATGCCGCCACCGGCCAGGTACTGGTTGAGCACAATGCCAACGAAGAGTTGCCACCGGCCAGCCTGACCAAGCTGATGACCGCCTATATCGCCACCAAGGAAATCCGTGGCGGCCAGATTGGCGAGCAGGACCTGGTTACCGTCAGCGAAAAGGCCTGGCGTACCGGCGGCTCGCGCATGTTCATCGAGGTGGGCAAACAGGTCTCGGTCGACGACCTGCTTCATGGCATCATCATCCAGTCCGGTAATGATGCCAGTGTGGCCATGGCCGAATACATCGCCGGCAGCGAAGAAGCCTTTGCCGACATGATGAATCAGCAGGCCAGCGCACTGCAGCTGCACAACAGCTCGTTCCGCAACTCCACCGGCCTGCCGGCTGATGGACACTACTCTTCGGCTTTCGACATGGCCCGCCTGGCTCGCGCCATCATTGACGAAGATCCGGAGCACTACGCGATTTACGCGCAGAAAGAGTTTTTCTGGAACAACATCCGCCAGCAGAACCGCAATCTGCTGTTGTGGCGTGACAGCACCGTTGACGGCCTGAAAACCGGCCACACCGAAGAAGCCGGCTACTGCCTGGTGGCTTCGGCAGTGCGCGACAACATGCGCCTGATTTCAGTGGTATTCGGTGCCCGCGACGAAGCCAGCCGTGCCGCCGAGACACAAAAGCTGCTGACCTACGGTTTCCGTTTCTTCGAAAGCCGTTCCTTCTATAAGAAGGGTGCGGTACTGACCAGCAGCCAGGTGTGGAAAGGCAAGCAGGGACAGGTGGATGCAGGTCTGGCAGCCGATCTGGCGCTGGTGGTACCACGTGGCAAGGCCGACCAGATGACTGCCGAGGCAGTGCTGGACGGCAGTGTTGTGGCGCCGGTGCAGGCCGGTCAGAAGCTGGGCCGGGTTGAGGTACGTCTGGATGGTGAACTGTTGCACACGGCCGACCTGGTGGCCATGAGCGATGTGGAGCAGGGCGGTATCTTCAAGCGACTCTGGGACAGCCTGCGTATGTTCATTTTCGGTCTGTTCAACTGATAGGAAGGAAAACATGCAAGTTAATGTGACAGATCTTGGTGCAACTCAAGAACAGCCCAAAATCGAGTTTCCCTGCGAGCAGTATCCGGTGAAGATCATCGGCGACCACTGCGACGACTATGTGCAGACCGTACTGGAAGTGGTCTGCGCCCATGCGCCGGAGTTCGATCCGGCCACCGCCGATCAGCAGATGAGCAGCAACGGCCGTTTCTGTTCGGTACGGGTGCGTATCACCGCGCATAGCGCTGAACAGCTGACTGGTCTCAACGAGGCCCTGCGCCAGACCGGCAAAGTCCGCATGGTGCTCTGATGGAGCATCCGCTGCTGGTGCGCTGGCTGGGCCGGGTCGACTATGAGCCGGCCTGGCATGCCATGCAGGACTTCACCGACCACCGGGATGCAGAAACGCCAGACGAAATCTGGCTGCTCGAGCATCCGCCGGTGTTTACCCAGGGCCAGGCCGGCAAGGCCGAGCATCTGCTGTTTCCCGGCGATATCCCGGTGGTCAAGGTGGATCGTGGCGGCCAGGTTACCTACCATGGCCCGGGCCAGCTGGTGGCCTATATCCTGATCGATGTACGTCGCCAGGGCATCGGCGTGAGGGATCTGGTCAGCTTGATTGAAAACAGCCTTGTGCAGCTGCTGGCCGGCTATAATGTGTCATCCCGTGCCAAGGCGGATGCCCCCGGTGTCTATGTCGATGACGCCAAGATTGCCTCGCTTGGCCTGCGCATTCGTCGCGGCTGTTCCTTTCACGGCCTGGCACTCAATGTCGACATGGATCTTGAGCCCTTTGGCCGCATCAATCCCTGTGGTTATCAGGGCCTGCGCATGACGCAGCTGGTGGACGAAAGCTCTGCCGCCGTCAGCGTGGAGCAGACGGGACGCGAGCTGGCCGATATTCTGGCCAGCGCACTGGGGCATGCAACCCATGAATTTTTAACAGGTGGAATAGACAGTCATGAGCGAACAACCTGCAGCGGCACCCCGCCGTAGTGCTGTAGAAACCGGCGTCAAACTCCGTGGCGCCGACAAGCTGGCGCGCATTCCGGTCAAGGTGATCCCTGCCGATGAAGTGCTGCGCAAGCCGGACTGG
>CAZKTB010000021.1:0-1624 GCA_964555485.1 uncultured Thiopseudomonas sp.
CGTTCTGTTCATGGATCACCAGAGGTACACCACACAGGCGTGCAGCCAGTCCGCCAGGACCGGTGACATAGCCGCCCATGCCCAGCACACAAACCGGACGCAAACGGCGCATCAGGCGCCAGGACTGCCACAACGCACCCAGCAACTGCAACGGCGCACTGACCAGTCTGAGCACGCCCTTGCCACGCAAACCGGTAGCCGAAATGTTGTGCAGCTGGATACCCGCTGCCGGCACCACACGGCACTCGATACCGCGCCCGGCACCCAGCCAGTGCACTTCATAGCCACGGCTGCGGAACTCTTCAGCACAGGCCAGCCCGGGAAACACGTGCCCGCCGGTACCAGCGGCCATGATCAGGATTGTCTTAGCCATGCACCACCTCCGCAGTCGTTGACTGCTGCGGCACCTGCACCTGTTGCAGGGCCTGACGCACTTCCCATTCGATACGTAGCAGCACCGCCAGTGAAACACAGCAAACCACCAGCGAACTGCCGCCGTAACTGATGAACGGCAAGGTCAGCCCCTTGGTTGGCAGCAGGCCGGCATTAACGCCGATATTGATGAAAGCCTGGCCGGTCCACATCATGGCGATGCCATAGGCGCAATAAGCGGCAAATGCCTGGCCGGCCAGCTGGGCCTTGCGGCCAAGGCGCAGGGCACGCAGGCAGACAAAAGTAAGCAGCGCTACTGTCAGGATGGCACCCACCATGCCCAGCTCTTCGGCCAGCACGGCAAATACGAAGTCGGTGTGGGCTTCCGGCAGATAGAACTGCTTCTGCACGCTGTTGCCCAGCCCGACACCAAAGATCTCGCCACGGCCAAAGGCAATCAGCGCCTGTGACAGCTGATAGCCACTGCCGAACTGGTCACGGAACGGATCGGTGAAGCTGGTGATGCGCTCCAGTCGATAGCTTTCGGCAGTGACGAAGAACCAGCCCAGCGCTCCCAGAATGACCAGCAGCGGCGCTGCCACTTTCATACTGGTGCCGGCGAGGAAAATCATCACCACCACGCTGCCGACCATTACGGTAGTGGCACCAAAGTCCGGCTCGGCATAAATCAGTGCGGCAAACAGCAACAGCACCAGCAGCGGCTTGACGAAGCCGAACAGTTTGCGCTCAAGCTCGGCCTGGTGGCGCACCAGATAGCCGGCAATGAAGAACACCATGAACAGCTTGGCCGGCTCGGAAGACTGCAGGTTGAACACACGCAGATTCAGCCAGCGTTTGGAGCCATTCACTTCGTGACCGATACCTGGCACATACACCAGCACCAGCAGCACCAGGGCAACAATCAGCAGGGGCCAGCTCCACTGCTGCCAGCGTCGTACCGACACCAGCAAACAGACCATGCCGGCGATCAGACCAGCCACCACATACAGGCCATGACGGATGAAGTAATAATAGTGATTGCCGTTGTTGTGCGCCGCGGATACCGCTGAAGAGGCTGACGCATTCATCACCAGCCCCAGGCCCAGCAGGCACAGACAGGCACCCAGCAGCCAGAAATCCAGGTCGATTTTCTGCTGACGGCCAAGCAGTGGCGAGTCTTGCAGCAGCGTGGAGAACCTTTGCATGATCATGCCAGCTCCTCCACCGCACGGACGAACAGCTCGCCGCGCTG
>CAZKTB010000021.1:1724-13619 GCA_964555485.1 uncultured Thiopseudomonas sp.
GGCGGCCAGGGTGGCACCAATGTTGGTAGCCTTGGAATCGTTGTACCAGTTCAGTCCCAGCTTGCCGGACACCCACTGACAGCGGTGTTCCAGGCCCGGGAACTCGCACAGTGCCTCCAGCATGGCTGCCTGTGGCAGGCCGGCAGCAGTACCCAGTGCCAGTGCGGCCAGCGCATTGAGCTGGTTGTGCTGACCACGAATTTTCAGCTGATCCACTGCCAGCAGGTTTTCATTGCCGCGGGCCAGCTGGCCATCGCGCAGACCGAATTCGTTCTGTGCAGCAGGAGCCGACAGGCCAAAACTCAGCACCTGACCTTCAATGCTTTCCGGCTGTGCTGCCACATCATCACGGTTGATCACTGCCCAATCGGCATTGCGATACACCTGCAGCTTTACCTCGGCGTAATGCTGCAGATCACGATAGCGGTCCAGGTGGTCGGCACTGATATTCAGGCAGGTGGCAACCTTGGCCTGCAGATGGCTGATGGTTTCCAGCTGGAAGCTGGACAATTCGAGCACGTACAGCTCGACTTCATCACTCAGCAGGTCCAGCACCGGCGTGCCGATATTGCCGCCAACAGCTACCTTTAGACCGGCTTTTTCGGCCATCAGACCTACCAGCGCAGTGACAGTGCTCTTGGCGTTGGAGCCGGTAATGGCGACCACCGGTGTCCTGGCCTGCTGCAGGAACAGGTCGACATCGCCACTGATGCGCACACCACGGGCAATTTCACGCTGGATCTGCGCTGTTGACAGCGCCAGCCCGGGGCTGACATACAGGGTTTGCGCCTGTTGCAGCAGGGGCGTGTCCAGTGAACCGCAATGCAGCTCGACCTGCGGTAATTCGGCACGGATCTGTACCAGTCCCGGTGGCTGCTCGCGGGTATCCACAGCAGCCACGGGCACGCCCTGGCGCGCCAGATGGCGCAACAGTGACAGTCCCGTTTTACCCAGGCCGACCACGACCTGCAGCTGCTGCGTCATTGCTTGTTACCTCAACTTCAATGTGGACAGGCCGATCAGCACCAGCACCACGGTGATGATCCAGAAGCGTACGATCACCCGTGGCTCGGGCCAGCCCTTGAGTTCAAAATGGTGATGGATGGGCGCCATGCGGAATACCCGCTTGCCACGCAGCTTGAACGAAGCCACCTGGATCACTACCGACAGGGTTTCCACCACGAACACGCCGCCCATGATGAACAGCACGATTTCCTGACGTACTGCCACGGCAACCAAGCCCAGCGCCGCACCCAGCGCCAGTGCACCCACATCACCCATGAAAACCTGCGCCGGATAGGTGTTGAACCACAGAAAGCCCAGTCCGGCACCAACCAGGGCACCACAGAAAATGATCAGCTCACCGACCCCGGGCACATAGGGAATAAGCAGGTACTCGGCAAAGGTCGCATGGCCGGACAGGTAGGCAAAGATGCCCAGCGCACCGCCTACCAGCACGGTCGGCAGGATCGCCAGGCCATCCAGGCCATCAGTCAGGTTGACCGCGTTGCTGGAGCCGACAATCACGAAATAGGTCAGCACCACAAAACCCAGCCCCAGTTGCAGGCTGACATCTTTCAAAAACGGGAAGATCAGTGCAGTCTCCGCTGGCCCTTGCGCAGTGGCATACAGGGCAACTGCCGCACCCAGACCAAAGACCGACTGCCAGAAATATTTCCAGCGACCGGGCAGGCCGCGCGAGTTCTTCTCGATCACCTTGCGGTAGTCATCAACCCAGCCGATGGCACCGAACAGCAATGTGGTTACCAGCACAATCCACACATAGCGGTTGCCCAGATCACCCCACAGCAGGGTACTGATGGCGATGCTGGCCAGAATCAGCGCGCCACCCATGGTCGGCGTGCCAGACTTGGCCAGGTGTGTTTGTGGGCCATCAGTGCGTACCGACTGGCCGATTTGCAGGCTGCGCAGGGTACGGATCATCCATGGCCCCAGCCACAGCGACATCACCAGGGCAGTCAGGATGCCGAGGATTCCGCGCAGGGTCAGGTACTGGAATACCGCAAATCCCTTGTAGTATTGCTGCAGGTATTCAGCAATCAATAACAGCATCAGTCGGTTTCCTTGTCAGCTTGCAAAATGGCCGCAACCAGCTCTTCCATGGCTGCACTGCGTGAGCCCTTGACCAGATAGCTGGTTGGCAGAGTGATCCGGTTTTCCACGGCAGCCAGCAACTCCTGTCGGCTGGAGAAGTGCTGCGCCAGGCCTTTAAAAGCCGTTACGGCATGTTGCATGTTGTCACCCACGGCAAACAGCACATCGGCCTTGCCGTTGGCATACTCACCCAGCGAACGGTGCTCGGCTTCGGCCCAGTCGCCCAGCTCGCCCATGTCACCCAGCACCAGAATGCGCTGGCCGGGCATGGCTGCAAGCAGATCGATACCGGCACGCATTGAGGCGGGGTTGGCGTTGTAGCTGTCATCAATCAGCACGCCACCATGGCTCAGGGCATGACGCAGGCAACGACCCGCTACCGGTTGCGCCTGCTGCAGTCCATGCACAATGTCGGTCAACTTGAATCCGGCCGCATGTGCCGCAGCCGCGGCTGCCAGCGCATTGGCCAGGTTGTGGGCACCGGCCAGTTGCAACTGCACACGAGCACTGCCATCCGGAGTGTTGAGCTGAAAAGCTGCACAGCCACTGGCATCAAAGGCAGCCTCGCTGGCAAACACGTCGGCCTCGTGGTTCTCTACCGAAAACGTCATCAACTGGCCGGCACTATTACGCTCGCGCCATTGCGCAAAGGCGGCATCATCAAGATTCAGTACCGCCGTACCCCGACCATTCAGATTGTCGAGAATTTCACCCTTGGCGCGAACTATCTGCTCGGGACCGCCAAATTCGCCGGCATGGGCCATACCGGCATTGTTGATCAGCACCACCTTCGGCTGGGCCAGCGAGCTGGTCCAGGTCAGTTCGCCTGGCAGCGAGGCACCCAGCTCGATCACTGCAAACCTGTGCTGGGCGCTCAGCTCCAGCAAGGTCAGCGGCACGCCGATTTCATTATTCAGGTTGCCCTTGGTGGCCAGCACCGCTTCGGCACCCATGGCCGCGCTGCCAATACTGGCCAGCAGCTCCTTCACCGTGGTCTTGCCACTGGAGCCGGTCAGGGCGATCAACGTACCCTTGAACTGGTTGCGGTTGTGTTTGCCGAGCTGGCCCAGTGCCACACGGGTATCATCCACCGCCAGCTGCGGCAGATCACTGCTGTCCTGCCAGGCATCCACCAGCGCCGCAGAGGCTCCGGCCGCCTGCGCCTGCGGCAGATAATCATGGCCGTCAAAATTCTCTCCGGTCAGGGCCACGAACAGGTCTCCGTCACGCAGGCTGCGGGTATCTGTGTGCACGCGCCGGATTGGCACGTCCGCACCCAGCAGTTCGCCGTCCAGCAGCGGAATCAGTTCGGCAAGTTGCCATGACCTAAACATCTACACTCTCTCCCATGCAGCCAGCGCCAGGCCTGCCTGTTCCAGATCGGAAAAGGCATGGCGCTGCCCCTTTATTTCCTGATAATCCTCATGCCCCTTGCCGGCAATCACCACGACATCACCAGGCCCAGCCTCTGCTATCGCGGCGGCAATGGCAGCGGCGCGATCGTCATACTCCTGCGCATTGGCTGCCTGGCTCAGTCCGGCAAGAATCTGTGCACGGATTTGCGCCGGGTCTTCGTTGCGCGGATTGTCATCCGTTACCAGCAACCGGTCAGCACCTGCTTCGGCTGCTTGCGCCATCAGTGCGCGCTTGCCGGTATCGCGCTCGCCGCCGCAGCCAAATACGCAATGCAGACGCCCGCCCGGGGCAACATGCAAGCGCAGTGCGGTCAGCACCTGCTGCAATGCATCCGGCGTATGGGCATAGTCCACCACCACCAGCGGTTTGCCCTCTTCGGCAATGGCCTGCATGCGGCCCGCTGGCGGTGTCAGCTCGGGCATCACGGCAAGAATGTCCTGCATGGCGTAGCCCATGCCGGACAATGTGGCCACCACGGCCAGCAGGTTACTCAGGTTGAAGCGGCCCAGCAGCTGGCTGCGCAGCAAGGCTTCACCCTGGGTGGTAGCTACTGCAGCGCGGATACCCTGACTGCCAAACTCGACTTCACGGCAGTGCACATGGGCTTCCGGCTTGTCGATGCTGTAGGTCTTGAGGCTGCTGCCCGCATGGGTAGCTGCAAGACGCTCACCAAAGGCGTCATCCAGATTCAGCACCCTGACACTCTGGCCCGGCCAGTCAAACAGCTGCGCCTTGGCTTCGGCATAGGCCTCCATGCTGCCGTGATAGTCCAGATGGTCACGTGTCAGGTTGGTCAGCACCGCTATGTCCATGTCCACCGCAGCCAGACGCTTCTGATCCAGGCCATGGGAGGAAACCTCCATGGCTACGTGAGTGGCACCGGCACGCTTGAGCCCGGCCAGAATGGACTGCAGGCTGATCGGATCCGGCGTGGTGTGGCTGCTGCTGTCCAGCCGCCCAAGAAAACCGTTACCCAGCGTGCCGATCACGGCGCAGCGCTCACCCAGCAAATCCAGCGCCTGCGCCAGCAGATGCGACACCGTGGTCTTGCCGTTGGTTCCGGTCACGCCCAGCATGGTCAGGGCCCGGCTCGGCTCACCATAGAAACGGCCAGCAATGGCAGACAGCTGCGCCTGCAAGCCACGAACCGGCAGCATCAGGGCTGCACTGTCCTGAACCTGGGCAAAACCCTCGGCCTCATAGGCGACTGCCGCCGCACCACGCGCGACAGCATCGGCAATATAGGCACGACCATCCACCTGGCAACCCGGCACGGCCAGGAACAGGTCGCCCGGACGTACCTTGCGGCTGTCCAGGGTCAGTTCGCGGATCAGGGTGTTGCTATGCGCTTGCGCCAGCAACTGGTTCAATGGCATTGGCACTAGCTGCGCTCCCTCTGCTCGGTTACATGTTGCGCCATGGTCTCGGGCAGGTTGTCGGGCCTGACATTCAGCAGGCGCAACGAACCGGCCATGATCCGGCTGAATGCAGGCGCGGCAACCAGCCCGCCAAAATAGCCGCCCTTGGTGGGCTCATCGATCACTACCGCCATGGCTATACGCGGCTCGCTGACCGGTCCGACACCGGCAAACAGCGAGCGATAACTGTCTTCGGTATAGCCGCCAGCCTGTGTCTTCTTGGCCGTACCGCTTTTACCGGCCACGTGATAACCGGGAACCCGGGCACGCTGGCCACCACCACCTTCTTCCTCAACCACCGAACGCAGCATCTCCAGTACGACCTGGCTAGTGGCAGGGTTCAGCACCTGCTGACTGGTGACTGCACGGTCTTTGCGCAGCAATGACAGCGGCAAACTGGCTCCGTTATTGCCCAGCGTTGCATAGGCATGGGCCAGCTGGGCGGCAGTAATGGAAAAACCATAGCCGTAGGCCATGGTTGCCGTTTCGGCAGCTCCCCAGCGGCGATGCACGGGGAAACGGCCGGCGCTTTCACCAGGAAAGCCCAGCCCGGTATCCACGCCAAAACCAACCTGCTGCATCACGCTGGCTACAGGCTCGGCACCTATATCCAGGGCAATCTTGGAAATGCCGACGTTGCTCGACTTCTTCAACACGTTGGTCAGGTCCAGTACACCACCGCGGGAAACATCACGAATGGTGTACTTGCCAATTTTCATCCGGCCATTGCCAACGTCCACAGTGGAGCCGGGCTTCCAGCGCCCGCTGTCCAGCGCAGCGGCAATGGTGAAAGGCTTGACCGTCGAGCCCGGCTCGAAGGCATCGACCAGTGCACGATTGCGGCTACTGGCGGCGCTATAGGAGGCGCGGTTGTTGGGGTTGTAGGTCGGATAATTGACCAGCGCCAGAATCTCGCCGGTTTTCACATCCACCATCACCAGCGAACCGGCCCGGGCCTTGAATTCCTGAATGGTGCGCTGCAGCTCGCGGTGCGCCAGATACTGCAAGCGCAGGTCGATCGACAATGCAATCTGCTGGCCCGGCTTGGCGTTTTGCACCACCTGCACATCGGCAATGATCTGGCCCTTGCGGTTCTGCACCACGCGGCGCTTGCCCGGTACTCCGGTCAGCCACTCGTTGTATGCCAGCTCCACGCCTTCACGGCCGTTTTCATCAATATCGGTCAGACCAACCAGATGGGCGGTAACCTCACCGGCAGGATAGAAGCGGCGGAACTCCTCACGCTGGTAAACACCATCGATGGCCAGTGCCATGACCTGACCGCCGCGCTCGGGTGTCACGCCACGCTCCAGGTACATGAAGCTGCGGCCGACATTGGCCTCGATACGGCGAGTCAGCTCGGCAGGTTTGACGTCCAGCGCCGCAGCCAGCGCCGGCCACTGCTCACGGGCCAATACCAGCTCGCGCGGATCGGCCCAGAGTGTCATCATCGAGGTGCTGACTGCCAGCGGCTCGCCATTACGGTCGGTGATGATGCCGCGATGGGCGCCAATTTCAACGTGGCGCAGGCTACGCTTGTCACCCTGATCAGCGAGAAAATCATGACGCACGGTGTGCAGCCAGGCAATGCGTACCGATACCGTAACGGCCAGCCCGAACAGCGCCAGTACGGTCAGGCCAAAACGCCAGCCACTGGTCACGCGGACCCACAGTCCGCGCCAGCCGGTTTGTTCGTTGCGCACGGCAGTCATGGCGACACCATCCGCACACTGCCCGGCTCGGGCACATGCATGCCAAGCTGCTCAACTGCCAGCTTTTCAATACGGTTGTGCGCGGTCCAGGTGCTGTGTTCCAGCACCAAACGCGCCCATTCAGCTTGCAGCTTGTCACCCTGACGCATCTCGACAAACAATGTATTGAGCAGCTGCCGGCTGGCGTGCGCGGTATAGGCAACCAGAATCGAGCTGCCCAGCAGCGCCACAAACAGCAGCACAATCGGCAGGCTCAGAGCCGGCAGATAGCCAGTCAGGCGCACCCGGCTCATGGCAGTTTCTCCGCTACACGCATTACCGCGCTGCGGGCACGCGGATTCGCTTGCAACTCCTGCTGACCGGCATATTGCGGCTTGCCCAGCAAGCGGACTACGGGCACAAATGGCTCGGGACGCACCGGCAAATGACGCGGCAGATTGTCGGCCTCGCCACGCACCAGCTTGCGCATGAATTGTTTGACAATACGGTCTTCCAGCGAATGGAAGCTGATGACCACCAGCCGGCCACTTGGCGCCAGGCAGTCGACTGCAGCCTGCAAGCCCAGCTCAAGATCACCCAGCTCGTTGTTGATATGAATGCGCAAGCCCTGAAAGGCACGGGTTGCCGGATGCTTGCCTTTCTCCCAGGCCGGATTGGCGGCACTGATCACCTCGGCCAGATCGGCAGTACGGGTGAAAGGTTTGTCTTCACGGCGGCGTACGATCGCCTGCGCCATGCGGCGGGCAAAGCGCTCTTCGCCATACTCCTTCAGAACCCTGGCAATCTCTTCGGTCGGCGCCTGCGCCAGCCAGTCCGCAGCGCTGATGCCGGCATCCGGATTCATTCGCATGTCCAGCGGGCCATCATGGCTGAAACTGAAGCCACGTGATGCATCATCCAGTTGTGGCGAAGACACGCCAAGGTCGAGCAGGACACCATCAACCTTGCCGGCCAGGTCACGCTGCTCAAGCTCGTCACGCATCTGCGCAAAGCTGCGCTGCACAATCGAAAAGCGGCCATCTTCCTGCGCCAATGCCTCGCCAGCGGCGATGGCTTCAGGGTCCTTGTCAAAGCCGAGCAAGTTGCCTTCAGCGCCCAGCTGCTGAAGGATCAGCCGGCTGTGACCGCCACGACCAAAGGTGCCATCCACATAGCAACCGCCAGCCTGCACGCCAAGGGCCTGCACGGCCTCGTCCAGCAAAACGCTAATGTGCTTGTGTTCGGCATTCATGATCAGAGCACCAGATTGCGAAGTTCTTCGGGAATATCGTTTTGCTGCACAAAGCTGATGTCCTGCTCGCACTGTGCCTGCCACTGCTCTTCGTCCCAGATCTGGAACTTGTTCAGCATGCCGACCAGGGTCACATGCTTGTCGAGGCCAGCCCGGGCACGCAGTGGCGCAGGCACCAGAAAGCGGCCACTGCCGTCCAGCTCGATATCAATTGCATTACCTACCAGCAGTCGCTGCAGCCTGCGCGCTTCGGGCAGCATGGAAGACATGCTGCGGATCTGGGTTTCGACAGGCTCCCACTCATCCAGGGGATAAAGGCACAGGCACGGCTCATGGAGGTCGATGGTAATCACCATCTGACCTTCACAACGCTCGTCGAGCTCCTGGCGATAGCGGCTTGGCATCGCCAGACGCCCTTTGGCGTCCAGATTGATAGAACTGGATCCGCGAAACATTCGTGTGCTTCCCCACCTGTGGATGGCGCGCATGAGCAGAAAAACCCACTCTCTTCCACTTCACGCCACTTTTGCACACTATAAAAACCACCCTGCAGAGCGTCAAGCACAATTCGGGTAAAAATCCCTTATATGACGGACACTTAGCATTTTCTTGCCCTGTCACTCGTGAGCTTGCACAAGGCAACGAAAACCCCGTCATGCAGCTCAATCGCATAACGTTCGAAGTTAAAGTGCTTTATGAGGAGAGGCTTTCCGGGCGGAAAGCGAAAGAAGGGCAAGAGCCAGCCTGTAAGCCGGGTTCTGTCGTGGACAGTCATTCATCTGGGATCGCCATCACTGACGACCTCAAGCAACCTACCCGGATCCAGCGCGGGCCACGCCAATGGATCCCTATTTGGTCTTGCTCCCGACGGGGTTTGCCTGGCCACGGACTGTTACCAGCCGTGCGGTGCGCTCTTACCGCACCTTTTCACCCTTACCGGCGCTTGCGCGCTTAGGCGGTTATTTTCTGCGGCACTTTCCGTTGGCTTGCGCCACCCAGGAGTTACCTGGCGTCTTGCCCTGCGGAGCCCGGACTTTCCTCCCTCTCCCGGCCTTGCGACCGGCAGACAGCGACTGTCCAGCCGACTCTTGCCCGCACAGGGTAAGGCCGCACTTCCAAACATGCAAGCCCTGGCCCGGACTGACAAGCCATCAAGGGGCAAGCCGACTTTCGCCCGCCAGCTGAAACCCTTGCCCATTCGGGCACCGGCAATTTCGCTGATGCTTGTGCCAGGCATAAAAAACAGCTCGCACAGGCAAAGCACGAGAACCCGGCGGTCACAGCCTGCCGGCTTGCGAACAACAGAGCCTGCGGCCAAACTATATGGCTATTTTGTAGCGCAACCAGGCTTTTCCATGAACCCACTGCTAAACACCCTTGTATCGCTGCTCGACATGGAGCAGCTGGAAACCCATCTGTTTCGTGGCGCCAGTCAGGATCTGGGCTTTCGCCAGCTGTTTGGCGGCCAGGTGCTGGGCCAGGCCCTGTCCGCCGCCAGCAAGACAGTCGACTCCGAACGCCAGGCCAACTCCCTGCACGGCTATTTCCTGCGTGCCGGCGACGCCCGCAAGCCGGTCATTTATCAGGTCGAGCCGGTACGCGACGGCGCCACCTTCTGCACGCGCCGCGTAATGGCGATCCAGAACGGTCGCCCCATCTTTACCTGCAGCGTTTCGTTCCACATTCGCGAAGAGGGTTTTAAGCACCAGATGCAGATGCCGGACGTACCCATGCCGGAAGACCTGGTGCCCGACAACGAATTGACGGAAGAGCTGTCGCAGGCATTGAATGATGAAAAGCGGGTCAAGATGCTGCGCGAAAAGCCGATCGAGACCCGCGCCGTTCAGGTGCTCGATCCGCTCAGGCCGGAAAAGATCGCGCCAGTAAAGCAGGTCTGGTTCAAGGCCGACGGCCAGCTGCCGGACTGCCCCGCCCTGCACCGCTACCTGATGGCCTACACCTCCGACTTCAGTCTGCTGACCACCTCATTGCTGCCGCACGGCGCCTCCATCTGGCAGCCGCAAATGCAGGTTGCCAGCCTCGACCATGCCATCTGGTTCCATGACGACGTGCGCATGGACGACTGGCTGCTCTACAGCATGGACAGCCCCTGGGCTGGCGGTGCCCGCGGCTTTGCCCGTGGCAGCATCTTCACCCGTGATGGCCGCTTGGTCGCCTCGGTCGCCCAAGAAGGCCTGACCCGCATCCGCACCGACTGGCTCAACAAGGGCAACTGATTCATGCCTGTTTTTCTACACGACTGCCGCCACTGGGTGTTCGACATGGACGGCACCCTGACCCGCGCCGTGCACGACTTTGACTACATTCGCCGCAAGCTGGAAATTCCGCCCGAAGCCGACATTCTTGGCCATCTGGACAGCCTGCCGCTTGCAGAATCCCGGGCAGCGCACCTCTGGCTGCTTGAGCATGAGCGTGAGCTGGCCGAAGCATCCATTGCCGCTCCCGGTGCGGTGGAGCTGGTGCGGCACCTGCACGAGCGCGGTGACCGTCTGGCCATCCTGACCCGCAACGCCCACGAACTGGCACGGATCACCTTGCAGGCCATTGGCCTGGCACAGTGTTTTACACCGCAAGATACGCTGGGCCGCGAACAGGCAGCACCAAAGCCGGCACCCGACGGCATGCTGAAAATTGCCCGCAACTGGCAAGTCGACAGCAGCTTGCTGTGCATGATCGGCGACTTTCACTTTGACCTGAGCAGCGCACGGGATGTCGGAGCCCGGACTGTGCTCGTCAACCTGCCGGACAACCCCTGGCCGGAACTGACCGACCATCATGCGCAGGATTGCAACGAACTATTGGCGCTGCTGCAAACGCCAACAAAACGCTGATTCTGCCCACAGCCCTTATGGTCTGCTCCTTATATAGCAGGTTATATAGCAGGCACAAAAAAGCCGCTGGCATTCCGATCAGGAGCTGGCAGCGGCCTCTTTGCGAATTTCTTCAGGATCCCCTTCAGCCGTGGTACGACTGTGGTCAAGCAGTTACCGGTAAGCATCTGCAGCAAGGGTTTGCGGCCGGTAAGCCTGCTCACCCGAATCCTCCGGCGGGCCTTGCTGACCAGGATGTCCTGCAAGGCCTTTAGTTGGTATCCATTATAGGGAAATGCCGCGAAATGAAATTGCAAAGATGATGTTTTTTGCCATCAAATAAGCACAAAACACCAAAAATAGTTTAAAATGCGCAATATTCTGAAAGCACTGTGAGAAACACCGCATGGAAAGGCTTGACCGCTTCGATATTCGCATCCTTGACGCCCTGCAAAAGGATGGCCGCATCTCCAACCAGGAACTGGCCGAGCAGATCGGCCTGTCACCTTCGCCCTGCTCGCGCCGGGTACGCCAGTTGGAAGATCAGGGCTATATCAGACGCCACGTTGCCCTGCTGGAACCGAAAAGGCTCGGCCTGACCCTGACCGCCTATGTGCTTATCGGCATGGACCGTCATACACCTGAACGCTTTGCCAACTTTCAGGACCACATTGCCCAGTGGGACGAGGTGCTGGAGTGCAGCCTGATCACCGGTATGGATGCGGACTATCAGCTCAAGGTGGTGGTACCGGACATGGACCACTATCAAAAATTTTTGCTGGAAAAGCTGACCCGCGTCGAAGGCGTCACCAGCGTACGCTCCAGCTTTGTGCTGAACCAGGTACAGCTGTCCACGGCGCTGCCGCTGGATCACTTGCAGAGCTGAAAAGTTGCTACTATCACTGGCATGCACAGCAACAAGCTCTCGCTTGCCTCGCTCTTATAACACTGCCCAGGGGGTATCAACATGGAAACCGAAGTATTTGAAGAACTGATGACAACCCTGCTGGTAGGCGGCCTGATCCTGTTCATGGGCTTCATCGTCTGGGATCTGGCAAAAAAATCCAAGGCCGGTCGCTACGGCACAGCCGTTCTGTTCTTTGCCCTTGGCCTTGGCGTATTCGGCTTCATTGCCAAAACCATCATTATTGCCGTCAAGGGGCTATAAACCG
>CAZKTB010000021.1:13719-16155 GCA_964555485.1 uncultured Thiopseudomonas sp.
CGCGCCTGCAGCTTGCCGTCGTTGGTAAGCAGCACCAGCCCCTCGCTGTCGCGATCCAGTCGACCAGCCGGGTAAACGCCCGGATAGTCTAGCCAGTCCTTGAGGGTGGCCCGTCCCTGGCCATCGGTGAACTGCGTCAGCACATCATAGGGCTTGTTCATGGCGATCAGCACCGGCTCTGCCGGCTGCTGACGGGCCGCAGGGCGATACCTCCTGTCTGTCCGGCGCTTCAACTCAGCTCTCCCAGGCCTGCAGCAATTCGGCAAACTCCTGCAGCCAGGGCACGGCATCCTGATCTGGCGTCACGCTCTGGCTAGCATCCAGTCGCAGGGTTTCCTGCAGCAGCACCAGACCCAGATCGTCAGCCAGATCTTCCAGTTCGTCTGCTGCCAGACAGAAGTTGTCGCCATAGCCGGCATCGCCCAGGCCGATGATGCCGGCCGGACGACCGGCCCAGTCCGGCTGCTGCTCCTGCAAGGCTTCCACCAGCGGCTGCATTCTTTCCGGCAACTCGCCCATGCCGGTGGTGGAGGCAATCAGCAGCAGGCCGTCCACCTCCTGCTGCAACAATTCCTGCAGTTGCCACTGCTGCTGATACACCACATCAAAGCCTGCTGCAGACAGCAGCTCTTCGGCCCGCCAGGCCACTTCCTCGGCAGCACCAAAGACAGTGCCGGACACAATCACGATACGCATGCAGACTCTCCGAAATACCAGCGCGCCCACTGACGACAACCGGCTTTGCAACAAGCAGCAAGAAAAATGTTAATCTGGATCAAATTCGATGGCAGCCTAACAAGCCGGACCACTGCCGGCAAGCCAGATTACCCGAGGTAAGTCCTTGTCCAGCCCACTCCCCGTCCTCATTACCGGCGCCGCCCGCCGCGTTGGCCTGCACTGTGCCCGCCAGCTGCTCAAGGCCGGCCAGCCGGTGATCATCAGCTATCGCACACATCATGGCGAAGTGGACGAACTGGCGGCGGCCGGAGCCGTCTGCCTGCCGGCAGACTTTTCCAGCGAAGCCGGCATCAATGCCTTCATCGAGCTGCTGCAACAGCACACCAGCGGCCTGCGCGCCATCATTCACAACGCCTCCTGCTGGCAGGCCGACCCTGTACCAGCCGATGGCAGTGCTTTCAGCGTGCTGTTTCACGTGCACATGCTGGCTCCCTACCTGATCAACCTGGCTTGCGAGCCCCTGTTGCGACAAAGCCCGGTAGCCGACATCATCCACATCAGCGATGATGTCACCCGTCGCGGCAGTCACCACAGGGTCGCCTACAGTGCCAGCAAGGCTGCACTGGACAACATGACCCTGTCCTTTGCCAGCCAGTTCGCCCCGCACATCAAGGTCAACGGCATCAGCCCGGCCCTGATCATGCTCCATCCGGATGACTGCGAAGACTATGCGCAACAGGCCATGGACAAATCCGTACTGAAAATCATTCCCGGTCCCGAAGTGGTAATGCAGGCGGTAGAATACCTGCTCAACAACCCATACGTAACCGGAACCACCCTGCCCCTGAACGGCGGTCGCCACCTGAAAAATTGAAAACCAATAAGGAAGCACACCCAATGACTGAAGAATTGGCCAAACATTACCACGCCATCCTTGAAGGGCTCGGCGAAGACCCGAAGCGCGAGGGCCTGCTCGACACTCCGATGCGCGCGGCCAAGGCCATGCAGTATCTGTGCAACGGCTACGAGAAGAATCTTGACGAAGTGGTCAACAACGCACTGTTCGAGTCCAGCAGTGAAGAGATGGTGATCGTCCGTGATATCGAGCTTTACTCGCTGTGCGAACACCACCTGCTGCCGTTCATCGGCAAGGCCCATGTCGCCTATATCCCCACCGGCAAGGTGATCGGCCTGTCGAAAGTGGCACGCATCGTCGACATGTATGCGCGCCGCCTGCAGATCCAGGAAAACCTCACCCGCCAGATCGCCGATGCGGTAATGAGTGTGACCGGCGCTTCCGGCGTCGGTGTGGTGATCGAAGCCAAGCACATGTGCATGATGATGCGTGGCGTGGAAAAGCAGAACTCGGTGATGACCTCCTCGGCTATGCTGGGCAGTTTCCGCAGCTCGGTGAATACCCGCCAGGAGTTCCTGCAGCTGATCCGGGGCCAATGACATGCAGCTGCTTGAACCCGGACTGGCCCTCATCCGCATCAAGGATCTGCGTCTGCGTACCTATATAGGCATCAACGAGGACGAGATCCGCAACAAGCAGGACATCCTGATCAATGTGCGCATCCTCTACCCGGCCTGCAAGGCGGTGGACAGCAACCAGATCGATGATGCCCTGAATTACCGCAGCATCACCAAGGCGGTGATCGAGCTGGTGGAAAACAACCGTTTTGCCCTGCTCGAGCGTCTGACCCAGGACGTGCTTGATTGCGTCATGGGCTTTGCCCAGGTCAGCCATGCCGAAGT
>CAZKTB010000022.1:0-15927 GCA_964555485.1 uncultured Thiopseudomonas sp.
TCCAGATCCGGCGGCAGGAAGTCGCGCTCGGGATCGTAATCCGGATACAGATATTCATTCAGTGCCTGCAGGCTGTCAGGGCTCAGGCTGCCTGCCGTTTGTTGCAGGCGCAGGTGGTCCAGAATGTAGTCGTAGCGGGCGTTGTTGTAGTTGCGTACCGCAGCATACAGCTGGCGCTGGGCATCCAGTACATCGACGATGGTGCGGGTGCCGACTTCGTAGCCGATCTGCGTTGCTTCCACTGCGCTGTAGCTGGAGATGATGCTCTGTCTGCGTGCCTGTACCTGCTCGACGTCGGTGTTGACTGCCCTGTGCAGATTGCGAGCGTTCTGTACGGTCTGGCGGCGCAGGCTTTCCTTGCCATATTCAGCGTTATGCAGCTGATGTACGCCTTGACGCACCCGGGACGAGGTGTGACCGCCGGTGTACAGAGGGATGTTCAACTGTAGACCGATTACTGTTTGTTCAGCGTGACGGTTATAGGTAATCGGACTGCCAGACATTCCGGATATGCCACGATTGGCAAAACCCAGGCTGTCGTTGTCGCCTTTCTGATACTGGGCCATTGCATCCAGTGTGGGTGCATGACCGGACTTGCGGGTACGCAGGTCCTGTTGGGCAGCTTCAAGGGCGAAGTCCATGGCGCGCAGCTGCAGGTTGTCGGCCAGTGCGCGATCCACCCAGGCTGCGGCATCGTTTGGAACAGGTGGATTTACCGGCAAACCGTGACGTACACCTTCAAGGGCGGCGAAATGATGGTCGGTAAGGGTTTCCAGCATCTGGAAAGCATCCTGTACCAGTTGCTCGGCTTGCATGCGGTTGGCGCTGGCATTGTCGTGGGCAGCCTGGGCTTGTAGTACATCGGTTTTGTCGGACAGACCCACATTAAAACGTTCACGGGCCAGTTCATACTGGCGCTCGAAGGCCTTTTCCTCAGCCAGACTGGCAGCCAGGTTATCCTGCCCGCGCAGTACGGCAAAGTAGGCTTCGGCACTTTGCAGGATCAGCGCCTGCTCGGTGGCTGACAGCTCCAGCGCTGCCTGTTCGCTATCGGCCTGTGCGGTTTTCAGCTGGTACCAGCGATCCAGCCTGAACAGTGGCTGGCTCAGGCTGGCCTGATAGCTGTAGGTATTGCGCTTGCTGGTTTGTTCGCCCAGTTCGCGAGTATCCACCTTGGTGCGGCTGCTGTTGCTGCTGGCGCCGGCACCAATCTGTGGTAGCAGACCGGCGCGGGCCTGGGGTACGTTTTCGCTGCGAGCCTGGTAGGCGGCGTGGGCGGCGGCCAGGTCGGCATTGTTGGCAACCGCCAGCCGATAAACCTCCATCAAGCCAACGGGCTGACTGTCGGGTGCGGCCTGGGCCTGAAGGGCAAGCAAGCCGGCAAACAGCAGACTGTACGAAAAGCGCATTCCATATCCTTTCTTTTTTACAGGAAACTTAACAGATCAAGGCTAAGGTCTGGCTCTGTTGTGGTCAAGCGTCATTTGATGACTCCAATGTGACGCATGGTCGCTTGCTTGCAGGCTGTCACTAACTCTGTTTAGATGCTGGCTCATTCTTGTCGGGGTGCTCTTCGGAGCTGAGATTGGCGCAAGCCGGATCCCGTTGAACCTGATCAGGTTAATGCCTGCGTAGGGAACAGGAAATCATTGCCTCTGGTGGACCATCGTGTCTGCCCGTCCGTCACTGGGTAGCTCTTGCTGCCGTCCTTTGGTGTCGGGAGGTGGTGTCCTTTTTGTTTACAGGTTCCCCTGACGGTTTTTTGATCTTCGTAGCGTGTGTTTTTGTGCAAGCACGTAGCGGGGACAGATTCCGCAAAGACGCCGTGATACATCTGACCGCCATGGATGGCGGAAATGCAGTTTTTGCAGGAGCAAAAAACTGCCTTGTAGGCTCCACGGCGGCATCCATGCCGCCAAGGCTTTGCTCCACTGTCCCCGCCACGTGCTCCAAATTCTGTCGCTGCGTTCCATTTGGAAAGCTAAGCAATGAATCAAATGCTGTCACCCAACCTAAGTGAAACCGCTCAAGTAGATGAGCAGTCCGTTCAACCGTTGCCCAATTCGCGCAAAGTGTATGTCACAGGCTCACGACCGGATATTCGCGTGCCCATGCGGGAAATCACTTTAAACCCGACCATTACCGAGCAGGGCAGTGAGCATAATGCACCGGTGCTGGTATATGACACTTCCGGTCCCTATACCGACCCCGAGGTGAAAATCGATGTGCGCAAGGGGCTGGGCGATGTGCGTAGCGCCTGGGTTGCCGAGCGTGGCGATACCGAAACCCTGCCGGGACTGACCTCAGAGTTTGGTCGCCAGCGCCTGAGTGATGCGCAGCTGGATGCCATGCGTTTTGCTGCAGTGAAAACCCCACGTCGCGCTAAAACCGGCCACAACGTAACCCAGATGCATTACGCGAAAAAGGGCATCATCACGCCGGAAATGGAGTTTGTCGCCATCCGTGAAAACCTCAAGCTACAGGAAGCGCGTGAGGCCGGTTTGCTCGATAGCCAGCATCCGGGCATGAGCTTCGGGGCCTGCATTCCCAGGGAAATCACTCCCGAATTTGTGCGCAGTGAAGTGGCCCGTGGCCGTGCCATCATTCCGGCCAATATCAACCACACCGAACTGGAGCCGATGATTATCGGCCGCAACTTTCTGGTGAAGATCAACGGCAATATCGGCAACTCGGCGCTGGGTTCGTCCATCGAGGAAGAAGTTGCCAAGCTGACCTGGGGTATCCGCTGGGGTGCCGACACCATCATGGACCTGTCCACCGGCAAGAATATCCACGAAACCCGTGAGTGGATCATCCGCAACTCGCCGGTGCCGGTCGGTACCGTGCCCATCTATCAGGCGCTGGAAAAGGTCGGCGGCATCGCCGAGGACCTGACCTGGGAGCTATTCCGTGACACATTGATTGAACAGGCCGAGCAGGGCGTGGACTACTTCACCATTCATGCCGGTGTGCTGCTGCGCTATGTGCCACTGACCGCCAAGCGGGTGACAGGTATCGTCTCCCGCGGTGGTTCGATCATGGCCAAGTGGTGCCTGGCGCACCATAAGGAGAGCTTCCTCTACACTCGTTTTGAGGAAATCTGCGAAATCATGAAGGCCTACGATGTGTCCTTCTCGCTGGGTGACGGCCTGCGCCCCGGTTCGGTGGCAGATGCCAATGATGCCGCCCAGTTTGCCGAGCTGGAAACGCTTGGTGAATTGACCAAGGTTGCCTGGAAACATGATGTGCAAACCATCATCGAGGGCCCGGGCCATGTGCCCATGCACATGATCAAGGTGAACATGGACAAGCAGCTGGAAGAGTGTGGCGAGGCACCGTTCTATACGCTTGGCCCGCTGGTGACTGATATTGCACCTGGCTACGATCACATTACCTCCGGTATCGGTGCGGCAATGATCGGCTGGTACGGTACTGCCATGCTCTGCTATGTCACGCCCAAGGAACATCTGGGTTTGCCCGACAAGGATGATGTTAAGACCGGCATCATCACCTACAAGATTGCTGCCCATGCCGCCGACCTGGCCAAAGGGCATCCGGGTGCACAACTCCGTGATGATGCTCTGTCCAAGGCTCGTTTTGAATTTCGCTGGGAAGACCAGTTCAATCTCGGTCTTGATCCTGATACCGCTCGTGCCTTTCATGATGAAACCATGCCCAAGGAGTCCGGCAAGGTGGCGCACTTCTGCTCCATGTGCGGGCCCAAGTTCTGTTCGATGAAGATTACGCAGGAAGTGCGTGAGTATGCTGCTGAACATGGCTTGAGCGATGAGCAGAAGGCCATCGAGGCAGGTTTCAGGGAGCAGTCGGAGCGGTTTCTCGAGGAAGGGTCGCTGATCTATAAGCAGGTGTAATACTTGGTCGTCATTCTGCGTTTTGCGTTAGCAAAATCGCAGAATCCATAGGGTTGATTCAGTTTCGGTGTAGCAGGCAGGGTGAGGCGCTACGCAAAGCTCGCGTCCCCGCGTCGAAGCAAGCTTCGCCACGCGGACAAGGCTTTGCTTCGGCCTCACCCTGCCTGCTGATACACCGAGCTGTTGTTGGAGGGGATGGCCTGACTTTGTCGGGCTGCTGTCGCCGTGTCTGAACAGAATAGTATTTGTGCGCAAACATGGCTGCGAAATGGGTGGTCTTGTGGGCTATTCAACCCTGTGTTTCACTCCTATCTTTAAAACCAGCTCTGTTGAATTTATACCGCCTGTAAGGTGGTGCGGTTATATAGAAAGTAACCTGGTGACTATTTTAGTTGTCATTGAGGTCACGCAGTAATTTCGAGGTGTTGAATATGGATTACGATCAGTCTCAGATTGAAGATACGGTTCTTGCGCTTCTCGCCGCCTTTAGCTTCGATGGTGGCCGAACCTGGAAAGGATTTGACTTCGACATAATGGATCGGCTGCATGCCCAGGGTTTCATTACTGATCCAAAGGGTAAAGCCAAATCAGTTCAACTCACTCCGGAAGGGATTGAGCGCGGTCGCAGCATTGCTGAGCGACTGTTCGGCGCACACTCCGCAGCTACCGACTAGCTAGCGAGTCCAGTGGCAGGTAGGAAACATGGTTGAGTGTCGATTATTTGTAATAAATCGCTGGCGAGGTTTCTGGTAAAGCGGATATAGAACTTGCCATTAAGTATTAAGAGAATTTGGTTTTATTTAGGCGAATGCACTTTTTGTCATTCTGCTTTTTGTGTTAGCAAAGTCTTAGATTCCATGGTTTTGACTTTTGGTGTGGCAGGCAGGGTGAGGCGCTGCGCAAAGCTCGCGTCCCCGCGTCGAAGCAAGCTTCGCCACACGGACAAGGCTTTGCTCCGGCCTCACCCTGCCTGCTGATACGCCGAGCCGTTGTTGGTGGGAGTGGCCCGGCTGTGCCGGGCCGCTGTCGCTGCGAAAACGCGAACTTGTCATTCTGCGTTGTCCGCAAGGGCAATCGAAGAATCCTGCTCCGTCACAGCTCTAGTCAGAAAAAAGACAGGTATCTGGCTAGGCAACAGCTCAGGCGACACTTGCTCTCTATTGGTTTGAAAAGTACTCTTGACTGTACGTTCAAGAGTACTTTGGGGGTCTTTATGTCAAGGGTGCGTGTCAATGAAGATATCCGTCCTTTGTCCGAGTTTCGGGCAGGAGTGGCTTCGTTCATAAAACAGCTGCAGGAAACTCGCCGCCCCATGATCCTGACCCAAAGAGGTCGTGGTGTTGCTGTACTGGTGGGGGTGCACGAGTACGAAAAGATGCAAGAGCGCCTGGAAATGCTGGAAGAAATCTATAGGGCTGAAGAGCAAATAGCTGCAGGCGAGGGCATCGCACACGAGGACGCCAAGGCCCGGGTGCTGGGTGGGCTGGTGCAGTGAAGATCGTCTGGTCTCCGCTGGCACTGGAGCGTGTCGAGGATATAGCGCGCTATATTGCAGAAGATAATCCAGTGGCGGCCAGGAAGTGGGTAGAGGAGTTGTTTGCCACTGTCGAACGGCTAACTGATTTTCCGAAAAGCGGACGCATGGTGCCGGAGGTGGGATCGCCCCGTATCCGGGAGTTGATATTTGGCACTTACCGAGTCATTTATGGCATCAAGGACCAGATTGACATCCTGACCGTACGACGCAGCAGCCAGTTATTACGGATGTCCGAGATCAGCGGTGACTAATTTGTTACACTCAACCCCACTTGCTTGACAGGGTGCCGGTGATTCCGGCTGAGATGGCGCAGGGGATGATCCCGAGTGCTGGTCCTGTTGAACCTGATCCGGTTAGTACCGGCGTAGGAATCAAGCAGTGGCCCGGATTCTTTTCTACGCACTCGTAGCCACCTTCCAGGCCTTCTGCCGATACCCGCCTGTCCTCCGGATCTTCTTTCACTACCGGAGGTACCATGAGTTACTCTTTTGCCGATCTGACCGCTGCCTGCCACGACGAGTGGCGTGCTTACATCGAGCACGAATTTGTACGTCAGCTGAGTGAAGGCGTGCTTGACCAGGAGCACTTTCGTCACTACCTGAAGCAGGACTATCTGTTCCTGATCCACTTTGGCCGTGCCTATGCGCTGGCTACCTACAAGAGTCGTAATATCACTGAACTGCGTCATAGTCTGGATGGTTTGAAAACCATCATCGACCTTGAGCTGGGCCTGCATGTGGATTACTGCCGTGAGTGGGGCATCAGCGAGGAAGAGCTGGCGGCCCTGCCCGAGGCGCGCGCAACCATGGCCTATACCCGCTATGTGCTGGATACCGGTAACCGTGGTGATCTGCTCGACATGCATGTGGCGCTGGCGCCCTGTCTGGTCGGATATGCGGTAGTAGCGGACTGGATCAACTCCCGTGCCGAAACACTGCGTGGTGACGGCAACCCCTACGAAGCCTGGATCAGGATGTACGAGAGTGACGGTTTTCAGGCTGCCCGCCGTGCCGAGGAGGCCTGGCTGGACGAGCGTCTTGCCGAGGTGACGCCGCGTCGCTTCGAGGAGCTGGTTACCATCTTCCGTGATGCCATCCGGCTGGAAATCGCCTTCTGGCAGCAGGGGCTGGATCTTTCCATCTAAATGGCCTGCTTCGCTATGTAGCTGCCAGGCACAGGTACTAATCACCCAGTCTGGGCAGCGCCTGTAACAAGCACCTTTGGCAAGAAGCAGAGAATAAAAAACCCGGATCACTGATCCGGGTTTTTCGTTTCAGCCAGAAACTATCAGTCCTGAGCCGCTGCCTGGATGGCAGTCAGGGCCACGGTGAAGACGATGTCCTCTACCAGGGCACCACGGGACAGGTCGTTAACCGGCTTGCGCAGGCCTTGCAGCATCGGGCCGACACTGACTACGTTGGCGCTACGCTGTACCGCCTTGTAGGTGGTGTTACCTGTGTTCAGGTCGGGGAACACGAACACTGTGGCACGGCCAGCCACTGCGCTGTCGGGCGCCTTGGAGCGGCCGATGCTTTCCACACTGGCGGCGTCGTACTGCAGCGGGCCGTCGATGGCCAGTTGCGGTGCCTTTTCCTGGGCAATGCGGGTGGCTTCCATGACTTTTTCCACTTCGGCGCCGGAGCCGCCGGAGCTGCCGGTGGAGAAGCTGATCATGGCAACCTTGGGGTCGATACCGAAGGCGGTAGCCGACTCGGCACTTTGCAGGGCGATTTCGGCCAGCTGGTCGGCATCCGGGTTCGGGTTGACGGCACAGTCACCGTAGACCAGTACCTGATCCGGCAGCAGCATGAAGAACACCGAGGACACCAGGCTGTAGCCGGGAGCGGTCTTGATCAGCTGCAGGGCAGGACGGATGGTGTCGGCGGTGGTATGTACCGCACCTGAGACCAGACCGTCGACATCGTCTTCGGCCAGCATCATGGTGGCCAGCACCACGGTATCGCTGAGCAGCTCGCTGGCTTGCTCAGGAGTCAGGCCGCGGCTTTTGCGCAGCTCGACCATGGGTGCGACGTACTTTTCCTTGATGCTTTCCGGATCAATGATCTCGATACCGGCCGGCAGGGTTACGCCCTGCTGCTCGGCTACGGAGCGGATTTCGTCCGGGTTGCCGATCAGCACGCAGTTGGCAATGCCACGCTCCTGACAAATGGCAGCGGCACGAATGGTGCGCGGCTCGTTGCCTTCGGGCAGGACGATGCGTTTGTTGGCTGCCTGGGCGCGTTTGACCAGCTGGTAGCGGAACGCCGGTGGTGACAGCAGCGGCACACGGTCGGTGGCGCAGCGTGCGGTCAGCCAGGCCTGGTCCAGATAGGAGGCGATATGTTCGCTGGTGTTGCGGGCACGCTCCAGGTCGGTGACCGGAATGGCACGTGGCAGGCGGGTGATCTGGTAGGCGGTATCGTAGGAGCCGGTGCCAACGCTCATGACCGGCAGACCGCCCTGCAGGGCGCCTTTGCCCATCTCCATGATGCTGGCGTTGGGCGTGTAACCGCCGGTCAGCAGCAGGCCGGCCAGGCGGACACCGCTCATCTCGGCCAGACTGGCAGCCAGGATGACGTCGTCACGATCGCCAGGGACCACGACCAGCACGCCGTCCTGCAGCAGCGGAACTATGTTGGCAACGGTGCGCGAGCAGAGGATCACTTTCTGCACGCGACGTTCTTCCAGCTCGCCCTTGTTGATCAGCTCGGCCTTGAGGAAGGCGGCATAGTCGGAGCTGCGTGGAGCGTTCAGCTCTTCACGGGCGTTGATGCAGCCGATCAGGTGCAGGTCACCCTTGCGCAGCGCTGGCAGATGACTCTTGAGTTGTTCGGCAAAGCCGTTGAGGGTCGGGCTGGTGACCTTGTTGATGACCACGCCCAGTACCTTGGGGTCGCTGGTGCCGCCGAACAGCTGTGCCTGGGCTTCGATGCGGTCGGAGATCTCGTCCAGATCTTCGCTCTGTTGTGCGCTGACCAGGATCACTTCGGCATCCAGGGTGCGGGCCAGGCTGGCGTTGATGCGCTCTACATATTGCGCCTGGCGTGAGGGAGTCATGCCCTCGACGATGATGACGTCGTAGTCGTCGGCCATGTCCTGATGCATGCTGACGATCTCTTCCATCAGCTCGTCAATCTGGCCGTTGCCAACCATGCGCTCGACATGGGCCAGACCCAGGCTGGCTGGTTGGGAGGTCTTGTACAGGCTGGCCATCAGCTGGCTGACGCGTTCGGCGCCGCTTTCGCTGGGATGGGGCTGTGCAATGGGCTTGATGAAGCCGACCCGCAGGCCGGCGTTTTGCAGAATCTGTACCATGCCTAGGCTGACAGAGGTCAGGCCTACGCCAAAACCCGTCGGGGCAAGCAAAAAAGTATGCATTCTGAAGTCCTGTCTAAAAGCTGTTACAGAAGAAAGCCGGCGCGAACGCCGGCTCACCATGTTACCTGTTATTTTCCGTCGATGACTTCCAGCGTCTCGTTGGCGATCTGGCGCTCTTCGTTGGTCGGTACCACCAGTACCAGCGGGTGGCCGTCGGCGCTGATCTTGCCGCCCTTGCCGCGGGTGCAATCCTGGTTGGCGTCGTCGTCCAGCTTGAAGTTGAAGACGCGCATGTGGTCGAGGGTCTTCTTGCGGATCAGGGTGGCGTTCTCGCCGATGCCGCCAGTGAACAGCAGGCCGTCCAGACGTGGCAGGGCACAGGACAGTGCCGCCAGCGCCTTGGCCAGGCGGTAGCAGAAGATCTCGATGGCCAGTGCGGCTTTCTTGTCGCCTTTTTCGCTGGCCTCGATCAGGGTGCGCATGTCGTTGGACAGGCCGGAAACACCCAGCAGGCCACTCTTCTTGGTCAGCAGGGTTTCGATTTCCTGGGCATCCCAGCCGAAGGTACGGTGCAGGTGCACCTGCAGGCTCGGGTCAACGTCACCGGAACGGGTACCCATGACCAGGCCTTCCAGCGGGGTCAGACCCATGGTGGTGTCACGGCTCTCGCCATTGACCACTGCGGTGGCGGAGCAGCCGTTACCCAGGTGGGCAACCAGCCAGCAGCTGTCTTCAACCGGCAGGCCGGCCATCTCGGCACCCTTGCGGCTGACGTACATGTGGCTGGTACCGTGGAAGCCGTAGCGGCGGATCTGGTGCTTGGTGTAGAACTCTTCCGGAATCGCGTAGCGATAGGCATGCTCGGGCATGGTCTGGTGGAAGGCAGTGTCGAACACGCCGACATGCGGCAGTTCAGGGTAGATGTTGATGGCAGCGTTGATGCCCATCAGACCGGGCGGGTTGTGCAGGGGGGCCAGTGCCGCATTGGCTTCGATGACGCTGATTACGTCAGGGGTCAGCAGACAGGCTTCGTGCACCTGTGAGCCACCGTGCACTACCCGGTGACCGATACCGGTCAGGGTGCCGGCGGCCTTTTGTACGTGTGGCAGGATCTGGGCCAGCGCTTCGGCGTGGTCGGCATTACCCAGCTGCAGGTGTTTTTTCTCGCCGTTTTCCTTCCAGGTGACTTCGGCTTCAGGAGTGCCGATGCGCTCGGCCAGGCCTTCGATGATGAAGTCGTCCTGGTTTTCATTGACCAGGGCGAACTTGATGGATGAGCTACCGCTATTGATAACTAGAATGTTGCGTCCGGACATAATTTTCTCGTTTCAGTTGGTTTGTAGTTGTAGAAATCGGTTATGTGCTGACCTGCCGGCATATGATTTTGTTGTTGTCGGGCGGCTCTGGTCCCTGAAAAATAGGCCTAATGTTCGGGTGGACATGAAGCAAGGTCAATACTGCTATCGGTCTAGTTAATCTAAAGTCGCATTCGTTTTTGTCACCAGTTAAACTGTGCAGTCATTCATGAATACAGGTTTTTATTATGCAAATCGCCGATAACGCAGTAGTGGCCATTGACTACACTTTGCGCAATGACGAGGGAGAGGTTCTGGACAGCTCCGAAGGCGCGCAGCCTCTGGCTTACCTGCACGGGGCAGCCAACATCATTCCGGGGCTGGAGAATGCCCTGGTTGGCAAAAGTGCCGGTGATGAGCTGGAAGTCAGTGTCGAGCCGGAAGACGCCTATGGCGAGTACAGCCTGGAGCTGGTTGCGGCATTGAATCGCAGCATGTTCGAGGGCGTGGACGAGCTGCAGGTGGGCATGCAGTTTCATGCGTCCGCACCGGACGGCGGCATGCAGGTAGTTACCATCCGTGATATTGATGGCGACCAGGTGACCGTGGACGGCAACCATCCGCTGGCCGGTCAGCGCCTGAACTTCAAGGTGAAAGTGGTCAGCGTACGTGCTGCCACCGAAGAAGAACTGCAGCACGGCCATGCCCATGGCGAAGGTGGTCACCACCACTGATGCATCTGTTGGCCAGACAGCAAAAAGCCCGGAAGTTTTCCGGGCTTTTTTTGTGGGTTTTAACGGTTGCAGTAGCGCTTGTGTGAGCGGGCTTGCCCGCGAAAATCTATGAGCATACTCCGCTGGTGCAAAAAACCAGTCTACTTGTTGGCTGCCATCTGGAAGGCGGTAACCAGTGCTATTTCCAGGCTGCCGCTGTCGATATTGCCGGTGCCGGCCAGATCCAGCGCGGTGCCGTGATCGACCGAGGTACGGATGATCGGCATGCCCAGGGTGATGTTGACCGCGGCACCGAAGCCCTTGTGCTTGAGCACGGGCAAGCCCTGGTCGTGATACATCGCCAAAACGGCATCGCACTGCTTCAGGTTCATTGGCGTGAACAGGGTATCGGCCGGCAGCGGGCCGGTCAGGATCATGCCTTCGCCACGCAGGCGTTCCAGTGCCGGGATGATTACATCCAGCTCTTCGCGTCCCAGGTGACCATCTTCGCCGGCATGCGGGTTGAGCCCGCAGACCAGAATGTGCGGGTTCTGAATGCCAAACTTGTCCTGCAGGTCATGGTGCAGGATGCGGGTGACGCTTTCAATCCGCTCCGCAGTGACCGCATCGGCCACTTCGCGCAGTGGCAGGTGGGTGGTGACCAGTGCCACACGCAGGCCATGGGTGGCCAGCATCATGACTACCTGGGGCGCGTCGGTCAGTTGTTGCAGGAACTCGGTGTGTCCTGAAAAGGGGACGCCGGCCTGGTTGATGATGCCCTTGTGCACCGGAGCGGTGATCATGGCATCGAAGTGTCCGTCCAGGCAGCCCTGGCCGGCACGGGTCAGGGTTTCCAGCACATGCTGGGCGTTGGCTTCGTTGAGCTGTCCGGCGACTACCGGCTGGTACAGAGGAGTATCCAGCACGTACAGGGTGCCGGCAGGTGCCGGCTGCTCCGGCAATTGCTGCAGGTCGACTTCGACAACCTGTACCTTGAGTTCAAGCTGGCCGGCACGCTGGCGCAGCATTTCTGCATTGCTGATGGCAATGACCGGGTAAGGCTGGACTGCCTGGGCCATCATGAGGCACAGGTCCGGGCCGATTCCGGCAGGTTCGCCCGGGGTAAGGGCAAAGCGCAGGGTCATGGTTCTTTGATCTCCACGTAGGCTTCGTCACGAATTTCCCTGAGCCAGAGTTGCAGCTCTTCTTCGTATTTTTGGCTATGCAGCAGGTTGAGTGCCTGCTGTTCGCGCTGTTCCAGGCTGCTGTCGCTAAAGCGGCGATCCAGCACCTGGAGGACATGCCAGCCGAACTGGCTGGCAAAGGGTTGTGACAGCTCGCCAATGGCGGTCTGTGCCATGGTGTCGCGGAATGCGGGCACCAGGCTGTCAGGGCTGACCCAGTTCAGCTCGCCGCCGTTGCGGGCGGAGCCGGGGTCTTCGGAAAACTGTCTGGCCAGTTCGGCAAAGTCCTCGCCGTTTTTCAGGCGCTGGTAAATGCGCCCGGCCAGCTCTTCGGTGGCCTCGGGTGTACGAATTTCGCTGGGCTTGAGCAGAATATGGCGTACATGGACTTCTTCACGATAGCCGGCGGCATCGGCACTGTCCTTGTCCAGCAGCTTGAGCAGGATGATGCCGCCAGGGGTACGCATTGGCTCGCTGACATCGCCGGGCTGCATCTGGGTAACCGTGCTGTCGAAAGGTGGTGGCAGCTGGGCCGCTTTGCGCCAGCCCATGTCACCGCCGTCGAAGGCGTTTTCACTGGCGGAGTAGCGTACCGCCAGCTGCTGGAAGTCTTCGCCTTTTTGCAGGCGATCCAGCACTTCACTGACACGGGCGCGGGCCTGACCGATCTCGTCGGCAGTAGGGCTGTCGGGCAGTGGAATCAGGATGTTGGCCAGATGGTAGTCATCGGCCAGCTGCATCTGGCCCAGAGCCGAGTTGAGGAAGTTCTTCACTTCCTGCTCGGTAACCTGGACCTGTTCGGAAACTCGATACTGGCGCACCCGGTTGATGATGACTTCCTGACGGATCTGCTCGCGTACACTCTGCACCGACATGCCGCCGGCCCTGGCCAGTGATTGCAGGAACAGTTGCGGGCTGGTGCCATTACGCTCGGCCAGGGTCTGGATGGTCTCGTTGAGTTCTTCGTCGCTGATACGGATGCCTGAGCGCTCGGCGATCTGCAGCTGCAGTTCGTCAAGGATCAGGCGGTCCAGTACCTGCTGGCGCAGTTCGTCCTCGGGCGGCTGTTCGCCACCGCGGCGGGTAATGGTGTTGCGCACTTCATTCAGCCGCTTGGTGTACTGGCTGTGCATGATGATGCCGTCATCAACGATGGCGGCAATGCGGTCCAGGGGTTGCTCGGCGGCAATGCTGGTGCCGGCGGCCAGAAGCAGCGCCAGGCACAGGGATTTGATCGGTTTAATAGCCATGTTGCTCACGTCGTTGATAGCCGGGAATGCTTTCGTCCAGGAAGGTGCCTACCTTGTTGCCGGTGACGCCACCCAGTCCTTTCAGGACCACTTGCAGGAAGATGCCGCGGTCCGGACGGCGGTTGTCCTCGGGGGATATGCTGCGCTCGTCATAGTCGACCCAGTAACGCTGGATCAAGCGGACTTTCCAGCAGCAGTTGTTGTACTCGAAGCCGCCAAAGGCATCGAGGGTACGGCTCTGGTTGTAGTCGAACTGCCAACGGGCAATGGCGTTCCAGCGCTGGAATACCGGCCACATGATGGAGGCATCGGTCTGCTCGATCTTGTAGAAGTCCTTGTAAACTTTCTTGCTGCCGTCAGGGCGTGTTTGTACATAGTCACCGCTGCCGGTCACGTAGCGTCCCCTGTCCTCATCAAAATACACGCCATCATTTCTGTAGCGGTAACCGAAGTTGATGATCTTGTTCAGGTTGTCGGCGGGCTGATAGTTGAACATCAGGCTGCCAGCACGGGTTGCACGTTCATCCTGGTCCCAGGCCCAGTCAGCATTGAAGCGCCAGTCCTGGTTGAAACGCAGCATGTATTGCATGGCGTAAGGGGAGCGGCTGGTGGTGTTGCGAGAGTGATCCTTGTATTCGTTCTTGTTATCAGCGGATAGAAGAACCTTGCGGTCGGACAGGTAATAGGCCTGGCCAATGGCGGCACGCTGGCGCTCAAAGCCACTCTCTTCCAGCCAGCGCCAGGTCAGGCCCAGCGAGACCTGGTTGGCATCGCCAATGCGGTCACGACCGGTAAAACGGTTATCACGCCACAGGTTGGCGTAGCTGAACGAGGTTTCGCTGGTATCAAACAGCGGAATGTCGTGCTGTTCCTTGTAGGGCACATAGAGATAGAACAGGCGCGGCTCCAAAGTCTGGGTATAGCTCTTGCCGAACATCTGGCTGGGTCGGTCGAAGTACAGGCCGCTGTCGATACTGGCAATGGGTACGCTGCGGCTCGGGCTTTTATCGAGGTTTCGGCTGCTGCGTTTTCCAATGTTTGCCAGACGAACCAGATCTTGCTGACCTTTACGATCCAGCTCCAGGTCGTATTTGGTGTAGGCGAATTTCAACGCTGGCTTGATATAGCCCCAACTCCAGCTCATGGGCAGGCTCAGGGTCGGCTCAATGTGCAGGCGATTGCCGTCGGCACGATCGATACCGCTGAGGCGAGTATCACGCCAGTCCTGACTGTTGCCGTCACGATCGGTGAAGGCTCCTTTCTTCAGTGAACGCTCAAAGCGTACCAGCTCGCTCTGATAAGCCAGCTGCAGGCCTCCCCACTCACCGGGGACTTGGCCGGTCAGGGTCAGTTGCGGAAGTTTGTCGTGCGGCGTGATATCGGTAACGTTGGCACGTTCGTAAGCATGCAGGTTGAGCCCGGTAGTGTAGCTGTCGCCGCGCCAGCGCAGACTGGCACGCTGGTCAACCGTGGTGTCCGAACTGTCACGGATGTTGGAGCTCAGGTCCTGGAAATAGTAGGGGTCGCTGATGTCGGTGTAGTCGACCTCGGCCAGTAGCCGGTTGTTGAAACCGTGCTGGTGTTGCCAGGTGTACATCCAGCGGTCCTGTTTGTATTCGGACTGGCGCTTGCGCTCTTTTTCGCTGTCATTGCCCAGCCAGGCACCACCGACCATGCCTTCGCTCTTTTTGGTCAGGTAGCGGAACTCGCCCTCGGTGAGCAGGCCGCGCTTGCTCATGAAGTTGGGGTACAGGGTGGCATCCATGTGGGGCGCCAGGCTGAAGTAGTAGGGCGTGGTCAGATCGACACCCTTGCGGCGGCTGTAGCTGACGCTGGGCGGCAGAAAGCCGGATACACGGCGGTCATCAATCGGGAAGTGGATATATGGCGTATAGAAAACCGGAATGTTCTTCACTCGCAAGGTGACGTTGGTCGCGGTACCAAAGCCGGTGTCCGGGTTCAGGGTAATGTTGTTGCTCTGCAGATGCCAGTCATTGCTGCCTGGTGTACAGCTGGTGTAGCTGCCGTTCTTCAGGCGAATGATGCCTTCTTCCTGACGCTTGATATAGCTGGCGTTACCGCGGGACTGCATTTCGTGCAGTACATATTCGGCGTTGTTGATCTGGGCTTCACCGGAGTCAAGTTGAATCTGGGCGTGGTCACCCACAATCAGGACATCACGGTCACGCAGGCTGACATTGCCTTCCAGCTGGCCAAGGTTTGCTTGCTGGTCCAGTTCGGCGCGGTCGCCGGTGAACTGCAGGCTGGCCTGACGCAGGATCACGTTGCCTTCCAGAGTGGTTATCTGCCGTGGCTGGTTGTAGCTGGAACCGTCGGCGCTGGCAAAAATCGGCGCCTGGGAGAAGGGGGTGTCATCGTCCTTGCCCAGACGTGCCGGCTCGACATAGGTGCCGGCACAGTAAGGGGCAATTTCCGCCAGCTGGTCTTCACTGAGCTGTTCGCGTGGAATCCAGTCCAGGTGGGCGTAAGGGTTGGCCGCGGTGCTGCGACGGATCTGTGCCAGTTCGGGCGAGGCATCAACGGCCTGCTCTGGCGCTGTGGCACTTACGGTTTGCTGCCTGGTGGAAGTGCTGGCGGCCGGAGCCTGTGGCTGGACCGGACGTGGTGCCACTCTGGCCTTTTCTTCGCTAACACACAGCCATTGGCCGTTGGGGCCGACAGTACAATTGAATTCGTCGGCCAGTGCCTGCGTCATGCTGAATGGATGAAGCGCAGCAAAAATACCCAGTGCCAGTGC